>NZ_JBIVVI010000095.1:0-13320 GCF_044757675.1 Kitasatospora sp. NPDC091257 | reverse complement strand
GGACACGGTGACCCGACCCCCGTGGGGAACGGCGACCGGAGGGTCAGCGCCTGCAAGGACCTGAAGCCCTCGGGTGCCACGGACCTGGACGGCGGAGGATGGGTCGACTACCTGCCGTCGGACGACCAGGGCCGCAACCGGGGAGTCCGGGCCTGTCTCCAGGGGAAACCCGACTCGAAGAACAGGGGCCAGAAAGCGGCCGGCACCATCCGGGGCTGGAAGGACGCCGAAGCGCGGGCCAGCGCCCTCGGGTTCGCCCCGGACCAGACCATCGCCCGTTGCCACTCCGTGCCGAAGATGGCTGGCGGAACGGCGGACGAGCGGAACCTGACGCCGTGTTTCCAGCTGGGGGCCAATATCAACCAGGCGACCGGCGGCACCATCACCAACAGCATGCGGAGCTTCGAGACCAGGGCCGGGAAGAGCATGGACGGGGGCTGTGTGCTGTACAGCGTGCGTCCGCAGTACAGCAGCACCGGCAGCACCAAAACCATTCCGTACAAGTGGTACATGGCGCTCTACGCGTGGGACGCCACCACCGGGGCGTACCGGGACTTCGCGTCGACGGCGGTGGAGAACGCCAGGTACGGCCCGGCCGGACTCGTGAACCTCGGAAAATAGCCTCCGGCGAGAGCTGGCGGCCGACAGGAGTGGACATGGATGTCGAGGAGATGCTGGACCGGTTGGGCGCGCTGATCGGGCCGCCGCTGGAGGGCGGGGTGGTGCCGGCCCGGCGGGGTGCAGGAGGTCGGCAACGGCCGCTCCTACCGCCCCCGGGGCGACTGGGCGAAGCAGCTGTGGCAGTGAACCCGCGAAAATGGTGCGCAGCGCCGTTTCGCGACCGAGGCTGGACGGTGATCCAGGGACCCGGGGGCGCAACGGTGTACACCAGCCCGTGCGCGCGAGTAAGCGCGAGAGCCAGGACCGACAGCACCGGGACTGCCTGGACAACAGCCCACTACCAGGCCGGACCTGGCGGAGAACGGTGGTGGTCCTCGGCGGACAGCCGCACGCCACCGGAGGTGGTTGCCGCCCTTCACGAAGCCCTTGCCGCCACCCTCGCCTCCAGCCCGGACAGCCTGCTCCGCCCGACCTTCCCCAACGTCGAGGCCCTCAACCACGTGATCGCCTCCGGGTGGGACAACAGCGTCAGCAGCCGCCGCCTGCTCTGCTGGACAGCGCCGGACGGCGAGATGGCCAGCATTTCCCGTTGGATCAAGCCGGGCCACCAGGACACTGACTGGGTGATCAGCGGCGGCAGCGTGGGCCCTGGACAGAAGGAAGGCTGGTACCTGAAGATGCCAGCGACCGGCTGATTTGCCCCGGTCGACGCTGCCCACCCGCCTCCCTGCCAGGCGAAGAGCCTTCTGCTCATCGAACCGGCCGAGGGCCGGGTCCGCCCACCGCCCCGTGGGCCCGTGCCGCTCGGTCGGCGGGGGACGCAACAGCCCGGGTTCTCCCGCCGAGGCAGGAAAACCCGGGCTGTTCGGGTGCGCTTACGCAACCGCCTCGTAGGAGGCACGAAGCAGCGGCATCGCGCGGTCGAGGTCGTCGACGGAACCGACCCGCACCTCCAGGTCACCGGTCCCGTGGTGGCCGATGCCCGAGACGTCGCGCGTGAATCCGGGCTCCAGCTCCACGGACGTCGGAGCCAGACGGAGGTACAGCCGCAGTCCGGTGGAGAGCACCTTCACCGTCACGAAGTTCCGACCCCGGCGGTAGGCGACGTAGTGCTGCAGCTCGACGCTGTGCACGTCCCCGAGATCCAGCAGCCGTCCGTCCAAGTCCGCGTACAGCTCCCGCACAGCTGTCGCCGCGCCGGCCGGCCGCTGGGAGACCGTCGAGCGCGCTGTCGGTACGACGGCAGTGCCCGTACGTGCCGCCCGAGCGCCGGAACCGGCGGTCGAGGCCACCAGGTCGAGCGACAGCAGGCCGTCACCGAAGAGCCGGTACCGGACAAGGTCGATGCGGCGATCGATCTCGCGGACGGCGTGCTGGTCGTACCGGCTGAACTCCGCGGCCACGCAGATGATCCGCGGGCTCGTCCAGTCGACCGACTGGGCGACCTCCGGGCCCAGCTTTTGCGTCACTGTGACTGCCGCACGTAGTTGTCACCGGGGCGCTGCCCCGACCTGCGCAGGTGTCAACTTGGTCTGCTCTGGACGTGCCTAGTTACGGGAGATACTTGTCACTTGGGTACATGATCTTGGGGAGGAAGGAGGTGCCTTCCTCCTGGCTGGTGCGTTCCGTTGCAGCATGCGATCGAAGCGCAGGACGCTGAAACCAGTAGTGGGTGGTCCAGCGCGGCAACATAAAGGCCGGGGACACCCTCGCCTGACTTCAGGCCATCCGGCAGCGGGGCTTCGCGGGACCCTGATCGGTCCAACGAGGGGAGCGCGTCCTCACTTCGAGGGCGCTCTCTCTGGCCGTCGGGGCGGTCGCGGGGTTCGAAGGGAGCAAGGTCCTGGTTGCGTCCAGGGCTGGAGGAATCCGACGCGGCGGAGAAAGTGGTCTCCGCCGGTATGGTGCGCGGATTGCCTCGGCTGTCCCATCCCGGTCCGTGCGCGGCGGTTATGGGTGCTCGGGGTCGAGTGGGCGGCGGGCTTCGGCGATGACGTAGCCGAGTTTGTCGGTGTAGATGGACATGCCGACGGGGAGCAGTTGGTCCATCTGTTGGATGAAGTCCTGGCCGTAGTGGGTGGCGAGGTGTTCGCGTTCGTCGGCGTAGCGGGATCGGATCCAGTGCATGTTCTGCCGGGTCTGGGCGGTGACGTCGTGGACGTTGACGAGTTCGAGGCCGGACTGGGTGATGGCGTCGGCGTAGGTGTCGGCGGTCAGCAGGGTGGAGAAGGCGAATCCCTGGGTGAGGAGGTTCCAGTCGTCGTCGGTCAGGTGGCCGGTTCGGATGAAGTCGGTGAGGACGATCCGTCCCCCGGGCTTGAGGGTGCGGTGGATTTCGCGCAGGACCTGGAGGCGGTCGGGGACGTGGAAGAGCATCTCGATCGCCCAGGCGGCGTCGAAGGTTCCGGATTCGGCGGGCAGGTGCATGGCGTCGGCCCGGACGAAGTCCAGTTGTGGGGACCGGTCGGCGCTGCGGGCTTTCGCGTTGGCCCGGGTGACGTGGGTGGTGCTGATGCTCACTCCGAGGATTCTGGCCCGGGTGTGTGCGGCGAGCCGAAGTGCGGGGTGGCCGGTGCCGCAGCCGACGTCGAGGATGTACTGGTCGTCCTTGGGTTGCAGCAGGTCGATCAGGCGGTCCGTCAGGTGGTTCTGGGCGTGGGGCATGGACGACTTCTCGTCCTCGTCCCAGAGTCCGAAGTGGATGTTCTCTCCGAAGATCGAGTCGAAGAACGCTTCCATCTGGTCGTAGAAGCTGCCCACTGCTTCGCTCGATGCGAGCGGCCGGGTGTTTTGCTGGTCATCCATGGTGACTCCTCTGCGGGTGGTGGTTGCGGTGCGGGTCAGGTGGTCCGCTGGGCCCGGCGCGGGCGGTGGTTGCGGGGCAGGTCATGTTCGTTGTGCTTCCAGGGGTGCGGGGGTCAGGCGCGCGCTGAGGTGGCCCAGGGCCAGCAGGGAGAAGATGTCGGTGAGGACGGGGACGTTGAAGCCGAACGGGCGCGGGCCCACGCAGTCGGGGATACCGGCGATGGACCCGTCGGGGCGCTGCTGGGCGAGCAGGTGGGCGGCCCCGCGGCCTGCGGGCGCGGAGTCGTGGTGGGCGGTGAGGGTGATCAGGGCGTAGGCGGTGCTCAGGGCATCGCTGGGGTCGCCGTCCTGGCGGCCCCAACCGCCGTCGGGGTTCTGGGAGTCGAGCGTCAGGGCGATGGCCCGGCGGGTGATGCTGTGGGCAGGCCCCTCGCGTGGACCGGGAGCGCGGGAGGCGGCGAGTACGGCACGGAACACGGTCTGGTGGCGGCTGCTGCTCCAGTCCGGCGGGAAGGACCCGTCGGGGTGCTGCTGGGTGGCGAGGAATTCCAGGGCCTGGTCGACGGCCGGGCGCCGGCCAGGGCCCTGGGTGCTCAGGGCGTTGGCGGCGGCTGCGGTCATGCAGGCTTCCGAGGGCGCTGCGGCCAGGTAGGTCGGGAAGCCGCCGTCCGGGGCGCGCAGGTCCAGCAGGGCGCTGACGGCGCGGTGGATCGGTCTGCGGTGGGCCTGGGGGCCGGCGAGGTGGAGCAGTTCGATGGCGGCCGAGGTGCAGTCCACGTCGGTGAGCTGGGCGTGTTCGGTGTAGGACCAGCCGCCGCCGTCGTGTTGCAGGTGGCGCAGGCGGCGGGCGACCAGGTCCAGGACGGGGCGTTCGGCGCCTGCGGCGTGCAGGGCCAGTCCGGCGGTGGCGGTGACCCAGGTGTCCTCGTCGCAGATGAACGGGATCCCGCCGTCGGCGCGCTGGTGGGCCAGCGCGGTGCGTATCCCCTCGGCGACCAGCCGGTGGCCGCCGGGCAAGGGGGCCAGGGCGTGGAGCACCGACAGGTGGATGAGCAGGTTTCCCTCCCAGACGCGGCCGGCGCGCTGGGTGGACCGGAGCAGTTCCACCTCGGGTGCCGTGATCTGGTCGGTTGCCTGGTGGGCGTGCGCGAGGATCGCTTTGACGGCGGTGACCTGGACGCGTGCCCAGCTGTGCAGGCCGTGGAGTGAGAATGCCTGCGGTGCGGGAGGCACGGGCTGGGGAGCGTCGCCGAGCAGCACCAGGACGGCCTGGAGCAGGGCGCGTTTGCGTTGGCCGGTGAAGTCCGGTGCCAGGGCGATGAACCGGTCCACGTCCAGCAGGTCGGCCTGAACCGGGCGGCCGGCCAGGGCGGCGCGTGCCAGCAGCCGGTCCAGCGGTTCGCGGGAGTCGCGGTGCGCGTCCAGGTAGCCGGCCAGACGGGCGCGGGCCGCGGGCTCCAGACGGGTGCGGTCCAGCAGGACCAGCAGCAGCGCGGACTCCAGGACCCGGCTGCGGCACGGATCGCGCAGCGCACCGTCCGGGCCGAGCCGCTCCTGCAGGCGGGTGCGCAAGGCGGCGGTCGCGCTCGACAGGCCGGTCGGGAAAGCGGCGGCGGGCCAGCGGGGGAGGCTCGCGGGCAGGGGAGCGAGTCGCATCTGGGTCCGTTCCGGTCATCGTCGGGTGCGGGCCCGCGGGTACGGGACCGGCTCGTGGAGGGCGGGGTGTCAGCGCTGGGGCGTCGCGCGGTGAAGGTCGGAGGTGAAGCGGCCGGTGCCGGCGAGCCAGTGCACGGTGGCGGACAGGAACCTCTCCACGAGGTCCACGTAGCGGTGCAGCCGGTGTGCCTGTTCCGGTGTCAGACCGCGGGTCGTGCGCAGGAGTCGGGCGGTGGAGCGGAATCCGCTTTGGCGGTCCTCGACCATGGCGGCGGCCTGCGCCCGGGCCTTCGGCACGGGACAGCGGTGCTGCCGGGCGATGGCGGTGACCAGGTTGTCCTGGCGGGCGGCCTCGTCCTCGCCGCCGGACGCCAGGTCGTTGACCCACCCGGCGATGTCGGCCAACGCCTCCCGCAGGTCCGCGACCCGGGCGTCGATCCGCGGGTCCTGCGGCAGCAGGGCGTGCCCGGTCGCCTCCAGGACGTCCAGCAGGGGCAGCAGGGTGATCGTGCGGCGGCGCAGGTCGATGTAGTCCGCGAGCGGCAGCCGGACCCCCAGGCGCCGCAGCGTCGCCTCCTGCTCGCTGGCGTCCAGGAAGTCGGTGTAGTCGGCGGTGAAGCGCGCCCGCCAGCCGGCGGGCATGCCCGTGGCGGTTCGCCCCCACAACCCGGCCAGAGCCGCCGTGTGCACACCCCCGGCCTGCGGGAACGGCCCGGCTTCGGAGCCCAGGACCCGGCGCAGCGGCGCGGTGAACGCCTCCAGCTCACCGGCCACCGATCCCAGGCCGTGACGGTCGATGCGGTCGTCCACCCAGCAGATGAACACCGCCCACTGGGCCGTGAGCAGCACCTCCGCCGCGCCGCCGTCCGGCAGGGCACGGCCGGCCAGCACCTCCAGGCGCATGGCCGCCAGGCGCCGCTCCTGGCGGGCATCGGCCACCAGACCCTCGCGCCGGGCCCAGCGCAGCAACGCCTCGGGCACCGGATCCGAAGACGCCAAGGGCGTGTCACTCATGCGCCGATCTTGTCAGACCGCCGTCAACCGGGATAGATGCCCAATCGGCCCGAGAAGGCCGCGCGCCGGACGCCGACGACAGGGGCGCACTGCGTGAAAACGGGACATCGCCACCCGACTGCCCGTCGGCTTCCGGCCGCATTGCGGCATCTGATGATCCACCGTCAACTCTGCTGTCTACGGTGAGGCGACCGGCAACTCGCGGGTGCACGGACGGCAGCATCCGTCCCCGACGGGCGCGAACCCGATGCACCGGCACCATCCGGCTTCACGGCTGAGGGAAGCCGCTCGACCCGCTGCCGGCCCATCGGACACCACAGCCCGGCACACAGAGGATCACGATGACGCGAACGGTGACGTGGGACAGCGCCCTGGTCCTGGGAGGCGGCTACGCGGGCCTGCTCGCCGCCCGCGTCCTGACCGGCCACTTCCGCCACGTGACGATCCTCGAGCAGGACGCCGCGCCCGGGACGCAGGCCCGGCCCGGCGTCCCCCAGTCCCACCACCCGCACGCCCTGCTCGCGCGCGGCGCCGCCCAGCTGGAGGAGTTCTTCCCCGGCATCAGGGCCGAACTGCTGGCCCGCGGCTGCCCGGTGGCCGACTTCGCCCAGGCCACACGGATCCTGTTCCCCACCGGCTGGGCACCGCGCACCCCGGTCGGGGTCGACGTCCAACTGATGGCCCGCACCGTCCTGGAACAGGCCGTGCGCGAGCGCGTCACAGCCCTGGAAGCCGTAACGGTCCGGGACGCACTGCGCGTCGAACGCCTGCTGTTCAACGGCGGCGGCAACGAAATCGGCGTCGCGGTCCGTCCCCGCCCCCTCGGCCGAGCACCTGGCGGGGAGGGCGACGAGGTGCTCCTGAGCGCGGACCTGGTCGTCGACGCCACCGGCCGCGGCAGCAGACTTCCCCACTGGCTCACCGATGCCGGCCACCAACTGCCCGACAGCCTGGAAGTCGACGCACGGGCCAGCTACGCCTCCCGCCTGTACACCCTCAAGGCCGACCCCGACCGCGACTGGAACGCCTCCTACCAGCCCACCATGGCCCCCGCCTCGCCACGCGGCGCCGTCGCCGTCCGCATCGCACCCACCCAGTGGCTCATCGGCCTCATCGGGGCCGCCGGCATCACCCTGCCCGACGACGAGGACGGATTCCGCGCCTACGCCGCCGACCTGCGCAACCCCGACTTCCTGCGGATCATCGACGAAGGCGAACCCGCCGGCCCCATCCACCGCACCCACACCACCATCAACCGCTGGCACCCCTACCACCGGGTCCGCAACTGGCCCGACCGTCTGATCGCCCTGGGCGACTCCGTCTGCGCCTTCAACCCCGTCTACGGCCAGGGCATGACCGTCGCCGCCCTGCAGAGCAGACTCCTGGACAACCACCTCACCCGACACGCCCGCACCGGGCGACTGGACGGCCTGGGCCCCGCGTTCCAACGCGGCGCCGCCGCCCAGGTCCGCAGCCCCTGGCTGCTCAACACCGCCACCGACCGCGCCTGGCAGGACACCACCATGCCCCTGACCAGCCGCCTCGCCACCGGCTACCTCGCCGCCCTCACCGCGCGCCTGCCCCACCACCCCGGCCTGTACCGCCGCTTCGTACGCACCCTGCAGATGCTCGACAGCCCCGCCACCCTCGCCTCCCCCCGCGCCCTGGCCCAACTCGCCTCCCTGCCCTCCATTCCCCGCCACCAGGCAACCTGCACCTGCCCCAATGCCACCCCTTGACCGCGAATCAGCGATACCGAATGCTCCGGGTGTGTCCAGCGGCCGGGGCCCACGCCCGCTCCGCCCGTGCCGCCCGCTCCGCCGTGAGCCCAGCCAGTACATGCCGACGACGACCCAGAGGAGAGACCATGTCCGACACCAACCCCGACCAGACCTCCGACATCGACCCGGCAGCCTCCACCGGAGCCGAGGAGGCGGCCACCTCGCCGACCGGCGCACCGGTGGACCAGTCGCTGGATATCCAGGTTCCGGATTACAAGATCGACGACGTCATCCAGGCAGCAGCCGATTAGCCCGCTCCCCACACCCGAGCGCCGGGCGCGCCCTCGCATTCGGCACGGCCCACCCAGTCACTGGCGTTGAGGAATGGTCTTGGTTTGGCGCTGCTGCGGTGAGGGGTCGCCCGAACGGCAATGTGCCCCAACTGTCAGTCGAAGTGGACGACGGCCTCGCAGGTGGGCACACCCAGCCAGCCCCCGGGGCGGAACCAACGGCTGCGGGGCCCGCCTGTTCGCTCCCGAGTAGCTCCCGGTCGCCCTCCTTGGCCCAGGCGGCAGCCAGCGTTGCGCGGGGGCGCCGACCAGGCTCTTGCGGATCACTCGAACGGGTGACATCAGCACTCGGATGTTTCCCTGCTATCGCCCAGGGCAGAGCTGAGCGACAGCAGTCCAACCGAGGATGAGGGGATCAGTCGTGAACGACGACAGCCGGCGCTATGTATTTCTGAGCGCAACCTTTCTTTCGAAGCAGTACAAGTCCATTCCTGCCGATGTGCTCGAAAGCTGCATCTTCTTCTTCGGATCAAAGAGGAGCTGGCTCTTCCCGGCAAGCAGAGAAGAGATGCTCGAAGCCAGGAGCCTGCCGACCAGGTACCTCGAATTCGATGAGGAATTCAAGTCACTCGTCCTGCACAAAGAAGCGCAGAGGCAAGTCTTCTGGCTGCTGCCCGGGAAGGACTTCAGCAAAGGCTCGGCCTTCCTCGAGGCGATCACGGACCCGGCCAGCAAGAAGGGCTATCGTCCGCTCATCCTGGATGAGAGCTGGTGGCTCGGTGATTTCAACTCCAAGGACGCCAAGTTCTGCAAGGATGCCCGGCTCATCGTCAACAACTTCAAGCAGGGAGAATTTGACTACGACGCGGTGATGGAGCTGCTCTACCAGAGCAATCCAACGCTCGTCCCCACCCTGTACTGGGCCGAGAGCTGACGCTCAGTGGGGATGGTGGCGGGACCGGGATGGACGTGGCTTGGTCAATCACGGACGGAACCGCCGCCACGGTCGGGCTGTGAGTCCGGGATCGCGGAGTGTCTCAGGCCCTGGGTGTCGGTGGCGAGGCCGGCCGGGACCTGCTCGGCGGTCCATCGGGCTTGTGCTTCGCCGGCAGGTGCGTCCGCGAGGGTGGCGGGGAGCGCGTGAGCGGAAGGGGCCAGGTCGAGGCGGGCACCGGGGCTCCGGGCGAGGCGTGAAAACCAGCCACGGGACTACGCTCCGTGAATACCCGGTCACACATGTCATAGGTTGTTCTGGGCATGATCAAGGTCCGGGTTCGCTGTGCGGGAGTCACGCGACGCGTGTGGGAACGGATGCCGGAAGATCGACTTCAATGGGACTCGGTTGATGGGCGGGTCCGTGAAGTCGCCACCGCTCGGGATCACGGCACCGACAGGTGATCGACTTCCGGGCAGATCAACATCCCCCCGACGACGGGGAGTTCCCGTTGAGGTCGAGCCGACAGGCGCGTGGATGAGCCGCGCGAGCGTGCCAAGATCTCCAAGCAGTACGAATCCAGGAGCACCTGTCCACGGACTCCGCCCACCCTGACGGGCCGTCGTACTTCAACGACCTGGTCGCCGTCGCCAAACTGATCACGATCTCCTGGCCCGCAGCAGTACTCAGCCGACCGAGGACATCACCGATGGACGACGCACTGGCCGAGCACATCACCACGCTTCAGGACCATGCTGCCAGACGGCCCGCCGGCCAGCACGGGCTCACGGTGATCGGACCGCCGCCCACGGCCGCTGCCTGCGGCGCGCTCCTGCTGCGGGCCGAGCAACTGCTCGCCGACCGCAACCCTCAACAGCTCCGCGCGGCCGTCCATCCCCTGGCCGCCGCAGCCGGCGAGCGCGAGCCGCTGAGATTCGCCGGTGTGCTCCGCCGCCAGCCGATGTCCGAGTCCCTCACCCGAGCACTCTCCAGCCAGGACAGGGCCTTCTTGGCAGCCGGGCGCCGCAAGCACGCCCGGGTCCGCCTCCTGGTGCCCTCCCGCGAAGCCACCCACTACACGCGGACCGAGGTCCCCCAGATCATCCCGACAGCCTGGTACGAGCACCATCTCGAAGCCTTCCCCGCCCAGCTGCGAGCTCCCAGCCGCGCCAACGGCAAGCACGTACGGCGAGCCGCAGCGCTGAAGCTCGTCGAGATGACAGCGGGCGGCACCTGGGCCGACTGCGCGGCGAACCTCGACATGCCCCGCGGATACGCCAGCACCTCCCTGGACCTGCTGAGGGAACGCTGCCCAGGCGACGCGACCTGGCAGCTGTTCCAGGCGGGAGTGGAAGCCATCGCCGCCGAACTCGAAGCCGACCCCGACCGAGTCGACTACGCACGCCGCCGCCGCACGTTCTCCGTATGGAGCATCCCCCAGGAGCACTGGTCGGAGCTCATCCACGGACTGGCCGGCAGCCTCGCCCGCGACCAGGTCCGAACAGCGGCCTCCGTTCTCGTGTGGGCACAAGTCACCGAAGGCGAGGCCCAACTGAGCCCGCTGATGCGAGACGGAGGCACCGGCCTGCGGGTAGCCGACTACGCCGAGATCGGCCGCGAGATCAACCAGCTCCTCTACCTCACCGGCAGAAGCCAGAGGGTGCTGCGCGAGCGGCTCGCACCGTACGCCGCCCAGGTCGCGGCCAGCTGCGACCACAGCCCACGCTCCACTGCGGATTCGACGCCCGCCGTGCAGTAGACGGCTGTTCGCGAGCCCGCTGCTCCCCGACCCTCCCGACCGTCACGTCGCAGCGTAGCTGGCCTCAGGCCATCAGTCAGTCGGTCTCGCAGAGGGCCCAGGCCTTGGTCTGTCCAAGGCGGGCCTGGGTGACCCACGCCCTGCCGTCCTGGCTGGGCCCGTTGCCGATCAGGGCCTCCCCGTCGAGGATGCCTCCGCCCCTGTTGAGCGCCGGGTACCAGTCGTAGCCGCCGCCGATCAGGTGGGTGCCGTTCGGGCAGGTGGCCCGCGATGTCTTACCGGGGTCGCTCTGGGGCCCGGCGACCACCTGGGTGGTCGTTGCCGCAGCCGTGGTCGCTGTGGCCACCCCGAACACGCCGGCGGCGAGCAATACGCCCGCCATCGTGACTGCGGTACGCAGGCTCTTACTGGTCATCAGGTCTCCTCAGTGGGTTCCGGCTCCTGCCATCGTCCTGATTCCACACGAACCAACTGGGCAACCCGACCGGAAGACTGAACCCGACGCTGCCGGGTTGACGGCACTGGACGACAGGACTCCCCGGCAGTTACCGCTCCGGGAGGCCACGCCGCGGGGTGCCCCCGTCCGCAACCGCCAGAGCACACCGTCGACCACCTGCCGGTGATCACGCCACGGACGGCCACGCCCTTCCGCCTGGCCCGCTAGAAAGGCACCCCAGGATCCCTCCACCCATACACAGTCGGCTACGGCTCGATGCAACGCAGGTACATCGGGTCGTAAACCTTCCTGCCGGGGCAGTGGAACGTTTACGTGTTCTCGCCGCGGCCGGAGAAGGCGACGGCGGTGCAGGGCAGTTCAGTGACCACGCCGCCGCCGGTCTCGGTCAGGTTGATGACCGCCATCCGCGTCGGGCGTGTCCGATCGACACGGCAGGTCGTTGATCTTTGCATTCCACACGCGATGCGCCATCTGCTCGCCCTGACGGCCGCGGCCACCTCCCTCCTGACAGGGGGGCTGATCGCGCCGACGCCGGCATCCGCAGCGGCCCCGCCCCATACACGCTCCGCACGCGAGACCTACGGCGAAGACACCGACTACTGGGCCATGGTGGAGCCCTGCATCAAGACCAAAGACGGAGCCCCCGTGGTGCTGGTTGCCGTCGACGGGGGGGCCTACGGGGCGAAGCCGAGCCGTCGTACCAAGATCGACGTGGACGGCCAACCGCTCTGGGGTGAGTCGGTGACAATCTCGTTCCCTCGTGTTCTGTCCGAGGACCAGGCGCGACTCTTCGCCGGAAGGTCTCCGCCCGGGCGAAGAGAAGTAGCCCTAACCGAGCGGTCTACCCGCTCACGGGTCGGCTGATCGGCCTCTGTGATTCGCCGTACACCGGGATCAGCCGGGAGTCGCTCTCGTATGGCCGACGCAACTACCGGTGCAGCGGCAAGGCTGAGACCGTGCCAGGCAGCGGAGTGTGCAGCTGCTCGTACATCGACGCCGCGGCTGTGGAGCAACGGGTCTGGTCCGAAGTCGTCACTCTGCTTGGCGACTCGAAGAAGCTGGAGGCATTGGCGGCCGAGTGGGTCGGTATGTCCGACGGCAACCAGGAGGCCCACGCCGAGCGAATCGTGGACCTCGACCGTCAAATAGACTCGATGAAAGCCTCAATAGCTGCGGTGATCGTGGCCGCTGCCAAGCAGCAACAGTCCCCGGACGCCATCGCTGCTGCGACCGCGACCCTGAGCGAAGAGCTACGGCAGCTGGAGGAGATGCGTGCCGAGGCCCACGCGTGGATGGTCGAGGTCGAGGAGGCCGAATGCCGGGCCGGTGATCTGAAAGCCTTGTCCAACCTGGCCCGCCATCAGCTTGCAGAAATGAAGGCAGAAGAGCAGACGGAAGTGCTCGACTTGCTCGATGTGAAGGTCTTCATCCTCGGCCCGGTGCCGGTCCGCACCGGTGGCATAGCCTGCACCGTCCAAGCCTGGTACAAAAAGCCAAGGCAGCCCTCCCGGCGACTGACCTGACGGACGAGCAGTGGTCGCTACTCTCCCATCTGCTCCCTGTTGGTCGGGGCAACCGCGTCCGCCGCTCAGTCGACGCCATCTTCGCCAAGGCCCGCACCGGTGTCTCATGGCCGAAGCTCCGCGAGGAGTACGGCTCGACGAGTACCGCCTCGAAGTACTTCAACGAGTGGGTGGCGCAAGGTATCTGGGCCGAGCTGGACCTGACGCTCGCGGGGGTTGAACGTGTACCGGTGCCTGACCTCGACCTGCTCCCGCCTATGCGAATCGAAGGACGGGTTGATCCCCGCGTGATGCTGAGCGCGGACGAACCATTCCGAACGGGATCGTGACGATGAGTACGCAGCAGATGATTCCGGCGAGCGTGTAGGCAAGTGCCATCCAAATGCCGCAGAAAATCAACCAGATGACATTGAGGATGAACCTTATTGCTTCTCACGACCGATGGCGTTGCCCTACGACCGTGCCATGCCCGCCGGTGGGCGTGTCTACGCCCTTAGGGGTTGTTCCTCAGGGTCCGGTCCGGGACGCAGTCTCGGGTAG
>NZ_JBIVVI010000094.1:0-13492 GCF_044757675.1 Kitasatospora sp. NPDC091257 | reverse complement strand
CCCGTGCCCCCCTCGGGGGGGCCGGGCCATCCGTCGTTCCGGAGCACGAGTTAGCGCCGCGGCCCGCCCCGGATTGCCCATTTGGCTTTGCGGAAGAGGGGCCCGCGCAAGTACAACTGCGGGTAGATGGCACAATCAGTACATGCACCGGCACCATGAACCTCCGTACGCGGGCGGCGAACCCGCGGCTGAGGACTCCATGGGCCGGCCATCCGAACGCCGAATTGACGATCGGCCGGACGTCACCTCCGCACCAGCTGAGGGGCCGGACGACCAGGAAGTCGCAGCGCTCTACGCGCTTGTGGCCGAGCGGTTGAAGCAAGCTCACGCCCGCGTGCATGCGCTGAACGTGTCTGCCGATGCAAAGACCGCTCTCACCCGTCAACTCCTCATCGTCACCGAGGCCGCCAAGCGCGATCTTCCGGAGGCGGCAAGGCGGTTGAGTCGCTTTGTACATGACCTCGACGAGCGGCCCCCGCCGCTCGACTGAGGTCGCCGACGCGCAAATCCATTGCGACACTAGGGTGATTCGCGCGTTTGGTAATTGAAAGTCCGCAGATACATACCTAACGTGCGAAAAGAACGGATGGAATCATCCGGCGCCCGTTTCCGAAGGGGAAGACGTGAACAAGGCTCAGCTTGTCGAAGCGGTGGCCGAGCAGCTGGGCGGTCGCAAGGCTGCCGCAGAGGCCGTCGACGCAGTGCTCGACACCATGGTCCGTGCCGTTGGGGCCGGAGGCGCCCGCGAGCATCCGCCGGAGCAGGTCGCGCAGCGCCGTCCGCTCGTCCGGGCCGAGCGCGGCCAGTGGCTCGCGGGCGAAGTTCAGCGACTCGCGCAGTTCCTCGGAGGCGGCCGAGCCGGTGCCGGTGGCGGCGACCAGCTTGACCCGGCGGTCGTGCCGGTCGGCCTCACGGGTCACGAAGCCGCGGGATTCGAGCCGGTCGACGATGCCGGTGATGTTGGAGGGCTCGCAGCTGAGCGTCTGGGCGATCTGGCGCATCGGCATCGGGCCGCGCCGCAGCAGCGCGAGCACCTTGGCCTGGGCGCCGGTGAGCGAGCGGGCGGCGGCGGCCTCCTCGTACTCGCGGTGGAACAGTGCGACCAGGTTGGCCATCAGGTCGACGACCTCGCGGGTGATCTCGTCGGGCTGCGGCGCGGCGTCCTGGATCGACTGGGTGTCCATGGTCGACAGTCTACCTGAAAAGTTGACAACATGAACCTTTCATGCCCATCGTTACTTCAGTTGCTCAACCTTTCAGGTGCCGAAACCGCACCTGAACCACACCTGAACCCGCAGCCGAACCGCAAGGAGCGCCCCCGATGGCAGAGCAGGCCGCCGCCCCCGCGACCGCCCGTGAATGGCACCTCGCCGCCCGCCCGCAGGGCTGGCCGGTGCCGACCGACTTCGCCCTGGTCGAGGCCCCGGTCCGGGCCCCCGGCCCGGGCGAGATCCTGGTCCGCAACGCCTACCTCTCGGTGGACCCGTACATGAGGGGCCGGATGAACGACGTGAAGTCGTACGTCCCGCCGTTCCAGCTGGGCCGGGCCATGGACGGCGGTGCGGTCGGCTACGTCGTCGCCTCCGGGGCCGAGGGCTTCGCCCCGGGCGACGCGGTGCTGCACGGGCTCGGCTGGCGCGAGTACGCGACCCTGGACGCCGGGCGCGCGGTCAAGGTCGACCCGGCCGCCGCCCCGCTCTCCGCCTACCTCGGCGTGCTCGGCATGCCCGGCCTGACCGCCTACGCCGGCCTGCTCGCCGTCGGCGCCCTGAAGGAGGGCGACAAGGTCTTCGTCTCCGGCGCGGCCGGCGCGGTCGGCTCGCTGGTCGGCCAGATCGCCAGGCTCAAGGGCGCCTCGCTGGTGGTCGGTTCGGCCGGCTCGGCGCAGAAGGTGGCCAGGCTGGTGGGCGAGTACGGCTTCGACGCGGCCTTCAACTACAAGGACGCCCCGGTCGCCGAGCAGCTCGCCGAGGCCGCCCCGGACGGCATCGACCTCTACTTCGACAACGTCGGCGGCGACCACCTGGAGGCCGCGATCGGCGCGCTGAACGTGCACGGCCGCGCGGTGCTCTGCGGTGCCATCGCCCAGTACAACGACACCGCCGCACCCGCCGCCCCGCGCAACCTCGCGCTCGCCATCGGCAAGCGGCTGCGCCTGGAGGGCATGCTGGTGGGCGACCACGCCGGGCTCCAGTCGCAGTTCGTCGCGGAGGTGGCCGGCTGGCTGAAGTCCGGTGAACTGCGCACCGAGGAGACCGTGGTGGACGGTTTCGAGAACGCCGCCGAGGCCTTCCTCGATCTGCTGCGCGGCGTCAACACCGGCAAGATGGTCGTCCGCCTGGACGGCTGACGCTCCGTCAGGTCACCGACCGCCCCGTCGCCCGCACCGGGAGGCGGGGCGGTCGGGCATCGGCGGTGCGCGCTCGGGCGCGGGCGTCGCGGCCGCACTACCGCATTCCGGCCGGATCCGAAAGTGCGTCATCCATCCTGTGGCGCCGCGCGGTACGGTGGTCCCGCCGGCGATGGGGCCGTTCGGGGGAGAGATCCGGCCGAGGGGTGGACCTCGTTGAGGATTCGACTAGCATTGAGCGAAAGCCTGTCCGTTTTGCTCAATTTAGTAGCTTAATGTCGGCTAACGTGAGTAACTGCGGATCAACTGCAGGCACGAGGCAGCTGGGGAAGGCGACCCTCGTCCACAGCCTGGAGGTCCCGGTGACGACACGTGGAGTTCTGTACATCCACTCCGCGCCCCGCGCGCTGTGCCCGCACGTCGAGTGGGCCGTCGCGGGGGTGCTCGGTGTGCGGGTGAGCCTGGACTGGATCCGCCAGCCGGCCGCACCCGGGCATTGGCGTGCCGAGCTCTCCTGGCAGGGGGAGCCCGGTACGGCTTCGAAGCTCGCCTCCGCGCTGCGCGGCTGGCAGCTGATGCGGTACGAGGTGACCAGCGAGCCCTGCGCCACGGCGGAGGGGGAGCGGTACAGCAGCACGCCCTCGCTCGGCATCTTCCACGCCGTCACGGGCATCCACGGCGACATCCTGATCCCCGAGGACCGGTTGCGCGCCGTCCTGCTGCGCGCCCGCAGCGAGGGGGCCGATCTGGAGGCCGAGATCGCCCGGCTGCTCGGCAAGCCCTGGGACGACGAGCTGGAGCCGTTCCGGTACGCGGGCGAGGGCGCGCCGGTGCGCTGGCTGCACCAGGTGGTCTGAGGCCGCCCCGCACGGACCGGGCAGGCACGACGAAGGGGCCGGCGCTCAAGGAGAGCGCCGGCCCCTTCGTCACGGGCGTCAGCGGGTGCGGAAGGCCAGCACCACGTTGTGGCCGCCGAAGCCGAACGAGTTGTTCAGCGCGGCGATCCGGCCCTCGGGCAGCTTGCGGGCCTCGTCACGGACGATGTCGGCGTCCACGTCGTCGTCCAGCTCGTCCACGTTGATGGTCGGCGGGGCGATCCGGTGGTACAGGGCCAGCACGGTGGCGACGGTCTCGATGCCGCCGGCGCCGCCCAGCAGGTGGCCGGTCATCGACTTGGTGGCCGAGACCGCGATGTGGTCGAGGTCGTCGCCCAGCTCCTTGCGCAGCGCCTTCAGCTCGGCGGTGTCGCCCTGCGGGGTCGAGGTGGCGTGCGCGTTGACGTGCACGATCTCGGCCTTGTCCAGCTCGTTGCGCTCGAACAGGTCGGCCAGCGCGCGGGCCACGCCGGCGCCGGTCGGCTCGGGCTGGGCGATGTGGTGGGCGTCCGAGGACAGGCCCTGGCCCACGGCCTCGCAGTAGATCCGGGCGCCGCGCGCCTCGGCGTGCTCGACCGACTCCAGCACGACCACGCCGGCACCCTCGCCCAGCACGAAGCCGTCGCGGGCCTTGTCGTAGGGGCGGGACGCGCGCTGGGGGTCGTCGTTCTTCTTCGACATCGCCATCATGTTGGCGAACGCGGCGATCGGCAGCGGGTGGATCGCCGCCTCGGTGCCGCCGGCCACCACGACGTCGGCGCGGCCGGTACGGATCATCTCGATCGCGTAGCCGATCGCCTCGGCGCCGGAGGCACAGGCGGAGACGGGGGTGTGCACGCCCGCGCGAGCGCCGACCTCCAGACCGACGTTGGCCGCCGGGGAGTTGGGCATCAGCATCGGGACGGTGTGCGGGGAGACCTTGCGGGCGCCCTTCTCCTTCAGCACGTCGTACTGGTCGAGGAGCGTGGTCACGCCGCCGATGCCGGAGGCGATCACGGCGCCCAGGCGCTCGGGGGCGAGCTTGGAGGACTCGTCGGTGGCGGGGGTCTCGTAGCCGGCGTCGGCCCAGGCCTCGCGGGCGGCGATCAGCGCGAACTGGGCCGAGCGGTCCAGCTTGCGGGCCAGCGGGCGGGGCAGGATCTCGCCCGGCTCGACGGCGGTCCTCGCCGCGATCTTCACCGGCAGGTCCTCGGCCCACTCCTCGGTCAGGGCCGCCACGCCGGACCGACCGGCGACCAGGTTCTCCCAGGTGCTGGCGGCGTCGGCGCCCAGCGGCGTGAAGGCGCCGATACCCGTGACGACCACGGTGCGGTTTTCAGCGGTCACTGGTTTCTTCTTCTCTCACGTGTGCGGGGGGTCGGCGGCGTGCCGAGGAAGGGCCCGGCCGGGCGCCCCGAGTGGGGGCGTCCCGGCCGGCGGGGTCGGCCAGGCTCGATGAGCCCGGCCGACCGGTCAGCCTTCGCCGGCGTACGGGACGCCGGACGGGCTGGCCGAGTCGAACTGGTCGATCGATCAGGCGTTGAGGATGTAGTTCACCGCGTCGCCGACGGTCTTCAGGTTCTTGACCTCGTCGTCCGGGATCTTGACGTCGAAGCGCTCCTCGGCGGCCACGACGACCTCGACCATGGACAGCGAGTCGACGTCCAGGTCGTCGGTGAAGGACTTGTCGAGCTGGACGTCCTCGGTCGGGATGCCGGCGATCTCGTTGACGATCTCGGCGAGACCTTCCAGGACCTCTTCCTGGGTAGCCATACTGGCTGCTCCTCTACGGTGTTGAGCGTGTCCGGCCGGCGGCCGGACACAGGCTTGTGAATTGGGCGAATGCGCCTAGGGGAGAGTAACGACTGCTGCGGCGTACACGAGACCCGCCCCGAACCCGATGATCAGGGCCAGGTCCCCGCTGTGGGCCTCACCGCTCTCCAGCATGCGTTCCATCGCCAGCGGGATGGAGGCCGCGGAAGTGTTGCCGGTCTCGGCGATGTCGCGGGCGACGGGTACCGACTCCGGCAGCTTGAGCGCCTTGATCATGGCATCCGTGATCCGCATGTTGGCCTGGTGGGGGATGAACGCGCCGAGCTGGTCGGCGGTGATCCCGGCGGCGTCCAGCGCCTGCTGGGCCACCTTGGCCATCTCCCAGACCGCCCAGCGGAAGACCGGCTGGCCGTCCATCCTCAGGGCCGGCCACTTGGTCTCCTCGCCCGCGCCGTTGATCGCGTCGGACTTGGCGAAGGCGGTGTCCCAGGCCTGGGTCTGGGTGATGAGGTCGGCCTGCGAGCCGTCCGAGCCCCAGATCAGCTTGCCGATGCCGGGGGTGTCCGACGGGCCGACGATCGCGGCGCCGGCGCCGTCACCGAAGATGAAGGCGGTGGAGCGGTCCGACTGGTCGGTCAGGTCGCTGAGCCGCTCGACGCCGATGACCAGCACGTAGTCGGCGTTGCCGCCGCGGATCATGCCGTCGGCCAGGCCAAGGCCGTAGCCGAAGCCGGCACAGGCGGCCGAGATGTCGAAGGCCGGGGCGTTGCCGCAGCCGAGCCGCTCGGAGATCTCGGTGGCGATCGCGGGGGTCTGCTTGAGGTGCGAGACGGTCGAGACGATCACGCCGCCGATCTGCTCGGCGGAGATCCCGGCCTGGGCGATGGCCTTGCCGGCCGCCTGGACCGACATCTCGGCGACGGACTCCTCCGGGCCGGCCCAGCGGCGCTCGGCGATCCCGCTGCGGGTGCGGATCCACTCGTCCGAGGAGTCGATCCACTCCAGGACCTCGGAGTTGGGGATCACCCGGACCGGGCGGTAGCCGCCGACGCCGAGGATGCGCGAGTACTGCGCGCCGCTCACCGGACGGATCTGGGGCTTGGTCATGCCTGGGTCTCCTGCTCCTGACCGCCGTGCTCCGCAACGAGCTCGCGGGCCTTGTCCAGATCGGCGGGGGTCTTGAGGGCGAGCGTGGCCACACCCTTGAGGTTGCGCTTGAGCAGCCCCGTGAGGGTGCCGGCGGGGGACAGCTCGATCACGGCCGTCGCACCCAGCTGCCCGAGGGTCTCCATGCAGAGGTCCCAGCGGACGGGGTTGGAGACCTGCGAGACCAGGCGCGCGAGCACCTCGGCACCGGTGTCCACGACCGCGCCGTCCCTGTTGGAGACGTAGCGGACCAGCGGGTCGGCCGCGGTCAGCGTCGGGGCCAGCTGGGCCAGCCGCTCGACGCCCGGGGCCATGTGCTCGGTGTGGAAGGCGCCGGCCACCTTGAGGGCGATCAGCTTGGCGCGGGCCGGCGGGTCCGCCTTCAGCGCCTCCAGCTGGTCCAGCGTGCCGGCGGCGACGATCTGGCCGCCGCCGTTGTTGTTGGCCGCGGTCAGACCGTGCTCGGCCAGCTTCGCCGCGACCTCCTCCGGCTCGCCGCCGAGCACGGCGAGCATGCCGGTCTCGGTGACGGCGGCGGCCTCGGCCATGGCCCGGCCGCGCTCACGCACGAAGGTCAGCGCGTCGTGGGCGCCGAGCACCCCGGCGCCGGCGGCGGCGGTGATCTCACCGACGCTGTGACCGGCCACGGCGCCGACCAGCTTGCGGGCGGCGTCCTCGTCCGGGAACAGCTCCCGGGCGGTCACCAGACCTGCCGCGACCAGCAGCGGCTGGGCGACGGCGGTGTCCTTGATCTCCTCGGCGGACGCCTCGGTACCGGCGTGCACCAGGTCGAGCCCGGCGACCTCCGACCAGCCGCGCAGGCGGTCGGCGACGCCGTCGAGCTCCAGCCAGGGGCTGAGGAAACCGGGGGACTGAGCACCCTGTCCAGGGGCGACGATTACGAGCACGGTTCAACCCTCTCTCGCCAGGCGCCCAGGGGCGGGTAGGCGACGGTAACGAAGAAAACCATCCCTGATTGTGCGGTTCCTACACTCCGGCTCAGCCGGGCTCCCCGACGGCGCCCAACCGGCCGAGGGCCAGTGCGATCCGCAGGGTGAACGCCGAACGTACGTCGGAGGGGGCGTACCCCGTGACGTCAGTCACACGTCGCAGCCGGTAGCGCACCGTGTTGGGGTGGACAAAGAGCATCCGGGCCGCGCCCTCCAGCGAGGAGGCCTGCTCCAGGTAGACGCTCAGGGTCTCCAGCAGGGCGGACCCGGCCTCGTCCAGCGGTGTGTAGATCTCCTCCACCAGCTGACGGCGCGCGGCCTGGTCGCCGGCCAGCGCCCGCTCGGGCAGCAGGTCGTCGGCCAGCACCGGGCGGGGGGCGTCCGGCCAGGCGGCGCAGGCCCGCAGGCCGGCCGCGGCGGCGTGGGCCGAGCGGGTCGCGGAGAGCAGGTCGGGCACGGTCGGGCCGACCACCACCGGGCCCGGCGCGAACTGGCCGATCAGCGCCCGGGCCGCGTGCACCGGCTCCTTCTCGCCGCCGACCACGACCACCAGGCGCTTGCCCAGCACCCCGGTCAGCACGTTCAGCTTGGCGTACCGGGCGGCCCGGCGGATCGCCTCGACCACCAGCTCGCTGTCGCCGTCCGGCGCGCTGCCCATCACCACCCGGACCTGGCTGGGCTGGCCCCAGCCGAGTGCGGCGGCGCGGGAGAGCACGCCCTCGTCGGCGTCGCCGGACAGCAGCGAGTTGACCACCAGCGCCTCCAGCCGGGCGTCCCAGGCGCCGCGTGCCTCGGCGGCCTGGGCGTACACCTGGGCGGTCGCGAAGGCGATCTCCCGGGCGTAGACCAGCACCGACTCGCGCATGTCCGCCTCGTCGCCGGGGGCGGCCACCTCCTCGATGGCCTCCTCCATCACCTCGATCGTGGTGCGGATCAGCTCGACGGTCTGGCGCAGGGTGATCGCCCTGGTCAGCTCGCGCGGAGCGGTGCCGAAGACGTCGGTGGAGATCGCCTGGGCGGTGTCGGGGTGGCGGTACCACTCGGTGAAGGCGGCGATGCCGGCCTGGGCCACCAGGCCGATCCAGGAGCGGTGCTCCGGCGGCATCCGCCGGTACCAGCCGAGCTGGTCGTCCATCCGCGAGATCGCGGCGGTGGCCAGCTTGCCGGAGGACTTCTCCAGCCGCTTGAGCGTCGCCGCCCGGCGCTCGGCGCGCTCGGCGGCGTTTCTGCGCTCCTGGGCGGTCAGGCGGGGCGCCGCACGGCCGGGGGAGGGTTCGCGGGAGGGTGCGATGGAAGGGCGGACGAGGCGTCAGTTCCTGGCCGGTGCGGCATCGTTGGGCGGTTCTCTGGCCGTCGGGCCGGTGGCGGGCGCGGCCGCGCTCCCGCGGGGCTCGGGCGCCGGTGCCCGCGGTGGCCCGGGGCGGACCGTGGCGGTCCTCGGCGGCGGGGTCTCCGGGCTGAGCGCGGCGCACGAACTGGCCGAGCGCGGCTACCGGGTGACGGTGTACGAGTACTACGACGCGCTCGGCGGCAAGGCCCGCAGCATGGACGTGCCGGGCAGCGCGGCCGGTGGCCGTCGGGCGCTGCCGGGCGAGCACGGCTTCCGGTTCTTCCCCGGCTTCTACCGCAACCTGCCGGACACCCTGCGCCGCATCCCGTGCGCCGGCAACCCCGGTGGCGTCCACGACAACCTGCGCGACGCCACCCAGGCGCTGCTGGCCTTCGACGCCCCGCGCCCGGGACTGCTCCTCCCGTTCCGGTCCCTCACCCGCCCGCTCGACCTGGGCGACCTCGCCCCGGACGCCCTGCGGCGGACCCTGGCCGGCGCGCTGGACGAGGTGCTGCACCTGCCCGCCGGCGAGCCGGCCTACTTCGTGGACCGGCTCCTGGTCCACCTGACCAGCTGCGAGGTGCGCCGCGAGGAGCAGTGGGAGCGGGTGCCGTGGTGGGACTTCATCAGGGCGGGGCGGATGTCCCACGACTACCAGCGCCTCCTCGGGGTCGGCCTGACCCGGGACCTGGTCGCGACCCGGGCCGAGCGGGCCAGCACCCGTACGGTGGCCCGCACGGTCGTCGAGGCCTTCCTGCTGAACGGGCTGCTCGGGCGCGGCGGTGACGGGCAGCCCGACCGGGTGCTCAACGGCCCCACCAGCGAGGCCTGGATCGACCCGTGGGTGGCCCATCTGGCCTCGCTGGGCGTCGAGTTCCGCACCGGGACCGAGGTCCGGGAGGTGCTGTACGCCGAGGGCCGGATCACCGGGGTCCGGGTGGCGCCGGCCGGCGGCGGCGCCCCCGGGACGGTGCGGGCCGACTACTACCTCAGCGCGCTGCCGGTCGAGCACGCCCGCGCCACCTGGGGCCCGGGGCTGCGCGCCGCCGATCCCCGGCTGGCGCGCTGCGACGCGATCGGCACGGACTGGATGACGGGCATCCAGTTCTACCTGCGCCGCCCGGTGCGGCTGGTGCACGGCCACGCCGTCTGCCTGGACTCCCCGTGGTCGCTCACCGCGGTCGGCCAGGCGCAGTTCTGGGACCGGGACTTCGCGGCCGCGTACGGCGACGGTACGGTGCGCGACTGCCTCTCGGTCTGTGTCTCGGAGTGGGACCGGCCCGGGATCCTGTACGGCCGGACGGCCAAGGAGTGCACCCGCGAGGAGGTGGCCCGCGAGGTCTGGGCGCAGTGCCGGCGGGCCTTCGAGCGGCCGGGCGGCGGGTGGCCGGCGGACGCGGACGTGCACGGGTGGTTCCTCGACCCGGCCGTCACCGGTCTGGGCGGGCCGGCGCCGGCCAACCGCGAGCAGCTGCTGGTCCACCCGGCCGGAACGCTCTACGACCGGCCCTCCGCCGCGACCGCGGTGGGCAACTTCTTCCTGGCCGGCGACTACGTCCGCACCGACGTCGACCTGGCGACCATGGAGGGCGCCAACGAGTCCGCGCGGCGCGCCGTCAACGCCCTGCTGGACGCGGACGGTTCGAGCGCCGGTCGCTGCCGGGTCTGGGGGCTCTTCCGGCCCCCGGAGCTGGAGCCGCTCAAGCTGGTCGACGAGGCCCGCTACCGCCTCGGTCTGCCGAACACCTTCGACCTCGGGTGACCCGCCGCGCTCCCCCGGCGACACGACCCCGCCGCCTCGGGTCGCATGCGAACTCATGGAGCGGTATCCGAACTTGATGCGATTTCCGGCCCGTTCCGCGTCACACGCGCCGGTGAACGTGCCCCGAAACGGGGACGTGCACGACCGGTTGCCGCTCTCCTGGGGGCCCTGTCGGGATCGGGCGTCCGCCCGCCGATCATGAGAGTGGGGCCCAGGTGGGGACGAGAGGACGAAGGACGTGGGTCGCGCGGGCCGCGGTGCTCGCCGTCGCGCTGACCGGCAGCGGGCTGCTGACGGCGCCGCCGGCGTTCCCGCAGGGCGCGGACGGGGCGGTGACGGTCCGGGTGGTCCGGGCCGTGGACGTCTCGGGCGCGTGGACGCCCGCGCTGGAGCCGGGGCTGGCGGGTGTGCGGGTGACGCTCACCGGCGGGGACCGGGTCCGTGTCGAGGGCACCACGGCGGCCGACGGGACGGTGACGCTGGCGCCGCCGCCGCGCCGGGACCACGGCGGCACGTACCGGGTGCGGGTGGTGAATCCGAAGCCGGGCGTGCTGTTCCCCGCCTTCGCCTCGCGGCGGGGGCTGGACGGCGCGCCGAACCTGCTGAGCTCCAACGAGGAGTTCGTCGACCTCTCCGACGGCGCGAACGTCTCGTACACCACGGGGCTGTGGAGCCCCGGCGACTACTGCCAGAAGAACGCCCCCCTGGTGACGACCTGCCAGAACACCACGTGGGGAGGCGGTGCGCAGCGCACGCTGGTGTCGTTCCCGTACGGTGCGCGCGGCCAGGACGGCGTGGACGTGAACGTCACGGACATCGCCACCGACGCGCAGACCGGCACCCTGTTCGGCATCGCGTGGAACCGGGCCGACCGGCGGGTGTTCTCCTCGGCGGCGGCCAAGCGCACCACGGGCTACGGCCCGGGCGGCTCCGGCGGGATCTACGTGACCGACCTGGCGCGGAACAGCACCACACTGTTCACCACCGTCCCGGACGCCGGGGGCACCGCGCACGGGCCGGGCGCGGACGACGCGTTCCTGGCGGTGCCGGGCAAGGAGAGCCTCGGCGGGCTCAAGGTGACGGACGACGGCAGGGACCTGTTCGTCGTCAACCTCAACGACCGTCGGCTGTACCGCTACGACGCCACCGCGGCGACCGCGTCGGCGCCGAAGGCCGTCTACCCCGTCCCGGAACCGGGCTGTGCCTCGGCGGCGGACTGGCGCCCCTTCGGTCTGGGCCTGCAGGACGGGACCGGCTACCTCGGCGGCGTCTGCTCGGGCGAGTCGACGGGCGCGGTGTCGGACCTGCGGGCGGTCGTGCTGCCCTTCGACCCGGCCACCGGCCGGTTCGGGCCGGCCGTGCTGGACCAGCCGCTGGACTATCCGCGCCAGTCGACCGTCGGCGCGGGCCCGTGCGACGGCGCGGGCTGGTTCCCGTGGACGGACACCTACCCGACCACGCAGAACGGCCAGGCCTGCTCCGGCTACCGCGCCCAGCCGGAGCCGGAGCTGGGCGAGGTCGGCTTCGAGGCGGACGGCTCGATGCTGCTGGCCTTCCGCGACCGCCTCGCCGACCGGGCGACGGGCCAGGCGGCGGCGGGCGCCGCGGTCGGCGAGGTGCTGTCGGGCGGCGACCTGAACAAGGCCTGCCCGGCGAACGGCACCTACGTGCTGGACACCGACAACGGCTGCGGTCTCTCGCCCCGGGGCACCCGCTTCTTCGACACCAGCCGGATGGGCTTCCACCACAACGCGGCCTACGCCGGAATGGCGCTGTCCAAGGTCGAGACCACCATCGGGACCTCCGGGTTCGACCCCAACGACACGGCCTTCGGCTACGGCACGGCCTTCGTCCAGCGGGCGGACGGCCGTCAGGACCCGAGGGTCGGGCTGCGGCTCAACCCGGCGAACGTCCCCGCGCCGTTCGGCAAGGGCGCCTCGATGGGCGACCTGGAGGTGCTCTGCGACCGGGCTCCGCTCCAGATCGGCAACCGGGTCTGGTACGACCCCGAGCGCAGCGGCCTCCAACTGCCGGGCCAGAAGCCGGTTCCGGGTGCCACCGTCCACCTGTACGACGAGACGGGGAAGCTCGTCGGTACGACGAAGACGACCAAGCGCGGCGAGTACTACTTCGACGACAGCAACGTCGAGGGCGGCCTCAAGCCGAGGACCAAGTACACGATCAAGCTCGACAACCCGGCGGACTACGCCAAGGACGGCCCCCTCTTCCAGTGGGTGCCGACCGACCACGACGTCGGTGACAACCACTTCATCGACTCCAAGGGCATCGTGCCGAAGGACGGCAGGTTCCCGGAGCGGGCGCTGACCACCGGTGGCCCCGGCGAGAACGACCACACCTACGACTTCGGCTTCCGGCTGCAGGAGGGTGCGCTGCGCCTGGTCAAGCACGACCAGGACGGCAAGCCGCTGGCCGGCGCCAAGTTCCAGCTGTGGCACGAGACCAACGGGACCGACGGGCTCCAGCCGACCGGCGACAAGCCCGACACCAAGGTCGGTGAGCCCTGCACGACCGGCGCCGACGGCATCTGCCAGGGCACCGGCGTGCCGGGGACGTACTACTGGCAGGAGCTGAGCCCGCCGGACGGCTACGCGGCGCCGGAGGTCACCGTCCTCGGCCCGCTGAAGCTGACCTCGGCGAACCTCGACGCCGGTGTGGAGGTGACGGCCGTCAACAAGCTGATCCCCACCCCGACGCCGACCCCGACACCCACCCCGACCGAGACGCCGACCCCGGCGCCGACGTCGGCGGCTCCGGTGCCCCCGGCCCCGGTGCCCCCGGCGTCCGGGCACCTGCCCAACACCGGTGCGGGTGAAGGGATGCCGATCGTGTTGACCAGCGCGGCGGCGCTGATCGCCCTCGGCACCGCCACGGTGCTGATGGCCCGCAGGCGCAAGGCCGCCCGGCGCGGCTAGCCCCGCGCGGGGTACGTGAAGGGGGCCCGGCAGCGGGCCCGATCGGGCGGGTTCGTGGGACCGTTGGTCCCCGGGCCCGCCCGACTGTCGTGTCCGACCGAGGAAAGGGAGCGGCTGCATGCCCCGCAGGACGAAGGCCGAAGGCCGCGGACCACGGCGGTCCCACTGGCTCAAGGCCCTGATCGCGATCGTGGTGTGCGGCGCCGCGGCGGGCGGCGTGGCCGTCTACCGGACGGTCTCCGACGAGGCCGTCGAACGCCCGGTGACCACCGACGAGGCCGGCCGGCTCGCCCTGTCGCGCCTGAACCTCTACCAGGCGAGCCCGGTGGCGGTGACGCTCACGGCCGAGGAGGGCGGGGGCGTCACCATCCGGGTCGACGGGGTCGTCGACTAC
>NZ_JBIVVI010000093.1:0-13494 GCF_044757675.1 Kitasatospora sp. NPDC091257 | reverse complement strand
CCCGGACACCTGAGGGTGTCCGGGGCCCACTGCCGCGTTCTCGCCGGCGAGCGGCTCAGAGGGTGCGGTTGCGGCCCGCGCCCCAGCCGGCCGCGCCGACCACCAGGACCAGCACCAGCATCAGCACCAGCGGGGTCTCCCAGCCGCCGGTCAGCTGGCGCAGCGCACCCGCGCCGACCGGGCCCGCCGCCGCGACCAGATAGCCGATCGCCTGCGACATCCCGCCCAGCTGGGCGGCACCGGCCGCGGTGCGGGTGCGCAGCACGATGAACGCGAGGCCCAGGCCCAGCGAACCGCCCTGGGCCACGCCCAGGATGGTCGCCGACACCCACGCGGCGGAGACCGGCGCGACCAGCAGCATCGCGATGCCCAGGCCGTTCAGGGCGACCATGGTCAGCGCCAGCCCGCGCTGGCTGGTCATCCGGCCGGCCATCAGCGGCACCAGGAAGGCGCCCGCCACCTGCACCAGGTTGGAGAAGGCGAAGACCAGACCGGCCTGGCCGCGGTCCATGCCGTGGTCGGCCAGGATGGTCGGCATCCAGGCGACCAGGGTGTACACCAGCAGCGACGAGATGCCCATGAAGAGGCTGATCTGCCAGGCCAGCGGGGACTTCCAGATGCCCTCGATCGGCTTGGCCGGCGCGGCGGCCGCGGCCACCGCCCCCTGCCGCTCCTGACGCGAGCGCAGCACCTGCGGCAGCCAGGCCACCGCCGCGATCAGCGCGAGCAGCGACCAGGCGCCCAACGAGGCCCGCCAGCCGCCGCCCAGCGCGTGCTCCAGCGGGACGGAGGTGCCGGCCGCGAGGGTGGCGCCGACCAGCATGGTGGTCGAATAGACGCCGGTCATGGTGGCCGCGCGGTCCGGGAACTCGCGCTTCACCAGGCCCGGCATCGACACGTTCAGCACCGCGATGGCCACGCCGATCACCACGCAGCCCGCGTACAGGGCCGCCACCGAGGGCAGCACCCGCAGCAGCACGCCCGCGCCGAGCACCAGCACCGCGCCGAGCACCACCCGCTCGGCGCCGAAGCGGCGGGTCAGCCGCGGCGTGAGCGGGGCGCCGACGCCCTGGAACAGCACCGGGACGGTGGTGATCAGCCCGCTCGCGGTGGCGGACAGGCCGAAGGTCCGCTGGATCTCGCCGACCATCGGGGAGACCGCCGCCAGGCAGGCGCGCATGTTCAGCGCGACCAGCAGGATGCCGGTCAGCAGCAGGAGCGGATGGGCCGCCCGGGCGCGGAGGGGGAGCGGGGCGGACGTGGTGACAACCGGCTGCTGGGCACGGGTGACGGCCATGGATGTGCTGTTCTTTCGTGAAGGTGCGTGGATGCGGACGGCGGAAGGGAGGCTCGCGCCGTCCTACTTCCGCGCCGCGATGGCCGCGAGCAGCTGCTCGACGGCCGCGGTCGGGCCGGCGAGCAGCGCACGACACGCCGCCTCGGCCCGGTCCGGGTCACCGCTCTCGATCGCGTCGACCAGCGCCTCGTGGGTCGCGACGACCGCCTCGGGCATGTCGTGGTCGCCGAAGGCGGAGGTCATCGCCTCGCGCACGGAGGCGCCGAAGTAGCGGTACACCTCGGCCAGCGCGGGGTTGTGCGCGGCCTCGACGACGGCGGTGTGGAACTCCAGGTCGTGCTCGACGGTGGCCTCGCGGCTCGCCCGCTCGGGGTGCGCCGCGAACACCTCGGCCTCACGGGCCAGCGCGGCGCGCATCCGCCGGATGTCCTCGGGGGTGTGCCGCAGTGCGGCCAGCCGGGCGCCCTCGGTCTCCAGCGCCGCGCGGACCTCCAGGACGTCCCGGATGCCCGAGCGCTGGACGCCGCGCAGGACGGACGCCGGGTCGCTGGTGGAGCGGACGAACGTCCCCTCGCCCTGCCGGGAGACCAGCATCCCGGCGTGCACCAGCACCCGGATGGCCTCTCGCACGGTGTTCCGTCCGACGGCCAGTTGCTCGGCCAGCTCGTGCTCGGTGGGAATCCGCGAGCCCACCGGCCACGCCCCACCCGCCAGCTGCGCCCGCAGCTGCTCGATCGCGGTGTCCACCAGGGAGCGCCGCCCGGCCGCCTGCAAACCGCCGCTCATGCCGGACCTCCCTTTCCACCGCACACGTCATCACCGGTCGTCGGTCATCCTACAACCGCTTGCCCGGTCATCCTACAACCCACCCCTGACCAGCCCATGAACCCTGGATGTACCCCCGGACACGGATCCCCGCGCCCCACCAGGGGCGCGGGGACCTGTGCGCGGGGCAGGAGATCGCGGCGGGTGGCCGGTGCCCGGTGGCCGGGCGCCTCCCCGCCGGAGGCGTCAGCGCTGCGGGTAGAGGCGCTCCAGGACTGCGGCGACGCCGTCCTCGTCGTTGCTGGTGGTGACGGCGTCCGCGACGGCGAGGAGTTCCTCGTGGGCGTTGGCCATGGCGACGCCGTGGGCGGCCCAGCCGAACATCGGGACGTCGTTGGGCATGTCGCCGAAGGCGATGGTGTCGGCGGCGCGGACGCCCAGGCGGCGGGCGGCGACGGCCAGGCCGGTGGCCTTGGACAGGCCGAGCGGGAGCAGTTCGACGACGCCGGCGCCGGCCATCACCACGCCGACCAGGTCGCCGGCCGCGCGCCGGGCGGCTTCGGCGAGGGCGTCGTCGGTGAGGGCGTGGTGCTGGATGTAGAGCTTGCTGAGCGGGGCGTCGAACAGCCCGCCGCGATCGACCCGGACGACCGGCAGGTCGGAGCCGATCAGCAGCTCGTAGCCGGGGCCGGCCAGCACCTGGCCGTCGAGGCCGTCCTGGTTGGCGGCGATGGCCAGCGGGCCGGTCTCGGTCTCGATCTTCTCGATCGCGAGCGCGGCGAGCCGCCGGTCCAGGGTGAGCGAGGTGAGCAGCTTGTGCGCGCCGGCGTCGTACACCTGGGCGCCCTGTCCGCAGACCGCTATCCCGGTGTAGCCGATCTCGTCGAAGACCGGGCGGGCCCAGACCGCCGAGCGCCCGGTGACGATGATGTGCAGCGCGCCCGCGCCGGTGGCCGCGGCCAGGGCGGCGCGGGTGCGCTCGGAGACGGTCTCCCCGCTGGTGAGCAGGGTGCCGTCGAGGTCGGTGGCGACCAACCGGTAGGGCAGGCCGCCACCGCCGGGGGAGGCGAGGCTGGGGCTGATGGTGCTCATGGGCCTTACGTCTCCCGGGAGTTGCGGGTGGTGCTGGGTGGTGCTGGCCGGGTTACTTGACCGGTTCGAGGACGGTCCGCCCGCCGAGGTACGGCCGCAGCGCCTCGGGCAGGACGACCGAGCCGTCGGCCTGCTGGTGGTTCTCCAGGATCGCCACGATGGTGCGCGGGACGGCGACCAGGGTGCCGTTCAGGGTGGCGAGCGGGCGGGTCTTGCCCTCCTCGCGCATCCGGATCGCCAGTCGGCGGGCCTGGTACTCGGTGGTGTTGGAGGTCGAGGTGACCTCGCGGTACTTGCCCTGGGTGGGGATCCACGCCTCGATGTCGAACTTGCGCGCGGCCGAGGCGCCGAGGTCGCCGGAGGCGACGTCGATCACCCGGTACGGCAGCTCCAGCGCGTTGAGGAAGTCCTTCTCCCACTGGAGCAGGCGGCGGTGCTCGTTCTCCGCGTCCTCGGGGGTGGTGAAGACGAACATCTCCACCTTCTCGAACTGGTGGACGCGGATGATGCCGCGGGTGTCCTTGCCGTAGGTGCCGGCCTCGCGGCGGAAGCAGGACGAGTAGCCGGCGTAGCGCAGCGGCAGCTTGTCGGCGTCGAGGATCTCGTCCATGTGGTACGCGGCGAGCGGGACCTCGCTGGTGCCGACCAGGTACCGGTCGTCCTCGGCGAGGTGGTACACGTTCTCGGCGGCCTGGCCGAGGAAGCCGGTGCCGTCCATGGCGGCCGGGCGGACCAGGGCCGGGGTGATCATCGGGGTGAAGCCGGCCGCGGTGGCCTGGGCGATCGCCATGTTGACCAGGGCGAGCTCCAGCAGCGCGCCGACGCCGGTCAGGTAGTAGGAGCGGGCACCGGCGACCTTGGCGCCGCGCTCGGTGTCGATCGCGCCGAGGATCTGGCCGAGCTCGACGTGGTCGCGGGGCTCGAAGCCCTCGGCGGCGAAGTCGCGCGGGGTGCCGATCTCCTCAAGGGTGACGAAGTCCTCCTCGCCGCCGACCGGGGCGGCCGGGTCGATGAGGTTCGCCAGCGAGCGGAGCAGGCGGTCGGCCTCCTCCTTGGCCGCGCCCTGTTCGGCGTCGGCGGCCTTGACCTCGGCGGCCAGGTCCTTGGTGCGCTGCAGCAGGGCGGCCTTCTCGTCGCCCTTGGCCTGGGCGACCTGCTTGCCGAGCACCCGCTGCTCGTTGCGCAGTTCGTCGAAGCGGCTGCCCGAGGACCGGCGCCGCTCGTCGGCGGAGAGGAGGGCGTCGACCAGGTCGACGTCCTCGCCACGGACGCGCTGCGAGGCGCGCACTCGGTCAGGGTCCTCACGGAGCAGGCGAAGGTCAATCACAGGCCCAAGCGTACCGGGCGACCGTTCCTCCACCAGTACGGCATTTCCCCTGGGGATAACTCGCCCGATCCTGTGGATAACTTCTGTGGGGAACGCTCCGCCGCCGGGTTATCCACAGGCCCGACCCCTGGCCTGTGGATCCAGGGGGAGGATGGCCCTCCGTGTGAACGAACCAGGGAATTGAGGTTTCAAACCTCAATCAACCTTCCCGAGTGAGGGAATTGAAGCACTCGGACGGGTGATTTGCTGGCAACCGGGTGACTCTGGTCCGATTGGTCATCTCTGCGACGCAAACCGATGGTCCGACCAGTTCTGGGCAATGGCTATACCGGTTTGTCGACTCTCCCCCGGCCTGTGGATAACTCGGGGCTGTGGACAGCGGGGAGCCCTGTGGACAGCGGCCCCCGGCCCCGGGCCGCCTGTGGACGACGGACGGGGCCGTCCGCCCCGCCCGATCGACCCGATCCAAAACAGTCGGAAAAGGTCGGAAAGACAAAAGATGCAATCAGGGTGTCCGGACGGCCGCGGAGGTCGCGGATGCCCCGCGGGCCTCAGATGTTCCCGCGGCCGTCGAGGGCGCGGGAGAGCCAGTCCGCCGCCGAGGAGAAATCCTCGTCCGAGGTCCCCGGCCGCCGGTGGGTGGACTCCTGCCGGTCGGCGCGCGGATAGGAGCCCAGGTACCGCACCTGCGGGCAGATCCGCTTGAGCCCCATCATCGCCTCGCCGACCCGGCGCTCGGACAGGTGGCCCTCGCAGTCGATCAGGAAGCAGTAGCTGCCCATGCCCTCGCCGGTCGGGCGGGACTCGATCCGCATCAGGTTGACCCCGCGCACCGCGAACTCCTGGAGCAGCTCCAGCAGCGCGCCCGGGTGGTCGTCCGGCAGCCAGACCACCATCGAGGTCTTGTCCGCGCCGGTCGGCGAGGAGACCCGGCCCGGACGGCCGACCAGCACGAACCGGGTGGCCGCGCTCTTGGCGTCCGCGATCTCCTTGACCAGCGGCTCCAGCCCGTAGATCGGCGCCGCGAACTCCCCGGCGAACGCGCCGTCGTAGCGGCCCTCGGAGACCAGCCGGGCGCCGTCCGCGTTGGAGGCGGCCGACTCCCACTTCGCCTCCGGCAGGTTGGCCGCCAGCCAGCGCCGCACCTGCGGCTGGGCCACCGGGTGGCTGGTCACCGTCTTGATCCCGGACAGCTCGGTGCCCGGTCGCACCAGCAGCGCGAAGGTGATCGGCAGCAGCACCTCACGGTAGATCATCAGCGGTGCGCCGGAGGCGAGTTCGTCGTTGGTCGCGGTGACCGCGCCCTCCACCGAGTTCTCGATCGGGACGAACGCCCCGGACGCCTCCCCGCCGCGCACCGCGTCCAGTGCCAGCGCCACCGAGGACAGCGGCACCAGCTCCCGGGTCGCCGCCTCGGGCAGGGTGTGCAGGGCCGCCTCGGTGAACGTGCCGGCCGGTCCGAGGTAGGTGTAGCGGGTGGCCGACATGATGCCTCCGTGGGAATCTCGGTGCTGCGCGGGCGGAGTGTGCCGAAGCAATCACCCTAACGACTCCGCGGCCCCGGCAGGAAAGCGTTCCACCGACCGGAACCGCGGCGGTGCGTCCCGGTGACTCCGGGGGAACTACCCCTCCAACAACTGCTGTCCGAGGTAGCCGCCGGGCGGCGGGCCCGGTGGCAGCGCGTACAGGCCGCCGGCCTCGTGCCGCAGGAAGCGGGAGAGGCCGTCGCCCCGGGAGAGCTTGCGCTGCACCGGGGTGAAGCCCTTGCGCGGGTCGGCCTGGAAGGCGAGGAAGAGCAGCCCGGCGTCCGGGGAGCCGTCCGGCAGCAGCCCGTCGTGGTACGAGAAGCCGCGGCGCAGCATGGCCGCCCCGCCGTTGGCCGCCGGGGCGGCGACCCGGATGTGCGCGTCGGCGGGGATCGCCAGGGTGCCGTCCGGGCCCTGCGCGGCGAGGTCGACCGGGGACCGCTCGCCGGCCCCGGCGGGCGCGCCGAGCGGGGCGCCGTCCGACTTGCGCCGCCCGATCACCCGCTCCTGCCGGTCCACCGGAAGCGCCTCCCAGTGGTCCAGCAGCATCCGGATCCGCCGGAACACCAGGTACGAGCCGCCGGCCAGCCAGCCCGGCTGGTCGCCGCCGGCGGCGCAGAACACCGTGGCGGCGAAGCCCTCCTCGTCCGGCCGGGGGTTGTTGGTGCCGTCGATCTGGCCCATCAGATTGCGTCCGGTCACCGGCCGCGCGGCGGCGCCGGGGGTGCGGGCGAAGCCGGCCGACTGCCAGCGCAGCGCCGCCGTCCCGGCCGCGAGCCGCTGCAGCACCCGCAGGGCGTGCACGGCGACCAGGGCGTCGTCCGCGCCGATCTGGACGAACAGGTCGCCGTCGCCGCGGGCCGGGTCGAGCGCGTCGCCGGGGAAGGCGGGCAGCGGTTCGAGCCCGGGCGGGCGGCGGTCGGCCAGCCCGGCCTTGTCGAACAGGGCGGCGCCGAAGCCGACCGTGACGGTGAGCGAGCAGGGCCCGGCGTCCAGCGCGACCTGGTCGTCGAACTCCTCGGCCGGCTCCCCCGCGGTCAGCCGCTCGGCCGCCTTCGTCCAGCGCTGCAGCAGGGTGCGCAGCCCGTCCCGGCCGACGCCCACGGCCAGGTCGAAGGCGGCGAGTTGGACCCTGGCCTGCGCCGGGTCGGTGATCCCGGCCTGGTGCGCGCCGCGGAACGGCACCCGGGCGGAGCCCAGCGTCCCGCCGGACGGGCCCGCCGCGTCCGCCGTCCCGCCCGGCCGCCCGTCCAGGGCGACCGCCCCGGCGACGCCCGCGCCGGCGCCGGCCAGCAGTCCGGCCCCGGCGGTGCCGAGCAGCGCCCGCCGGGTGAAGCCCGCGGGCCCCGCCGGACCCGGCCCGTGGTCCGTCGGGCCGGGCTCCGCCGAGCCGGGCTCCGCCGGACCGTGCTCCGTGGAGGTGTCCGTCATCCCGCTCACCCGATCCTGAACTGCTGGGTCGGGGTGGTCTGGTCGATGTCGGAGGAGCGGATCTGCACCGACACCACCCAGTTGCCCGCCAGCGGGAGCTGCGCGGTGCCGCTCCACCGGCCGGTGCCCTCCGGGGTGAGCGCGACCGGCAGCGGGCCGAGGTCGCGGTCCGGCAGGGTGAAGGCGAGCTCCACCTCGGGGACGTCCACCGGCTGCCCGTCCGCGCTGTCCAGCGTGAGCTTCACCTCGTTCGGCCCGGTCCGGGCGGGGTTGAGGGTGACGGTCGCGGTGCCCTTGGCGTTCGGCGTCCGGCCCTTGGTGTCGTACGGGAGCTTGAGCTCGACGGTGCGGCCCGGCTCGGTCTGCGGCGCCACCGGGGCCCCGCCGGCCGCCGGAGCGGCGGCCGCCCCGGCCTTGAGCTCGCCCGCGACCCGTCCGGGCGGGGAGTTGGTGAGCATCGTGGTGACCACCAGCACCGCCACCGCGACCAGCGCCTCGACCAGCACCGAGCGGCGCAGCCCGGCCCGGGTCGGGGTCAGCCCCCGGTCGCGTCCGGCGCTCCGCAGGGCGGCCCGCTGGCGCTCCAGCTGCGCCTGCCGGACCGGGTCCTCGCTGTGCGTCGCCACGGCGACCGGTTCCGGCAGTTCGGCCGGTGCGACCTCCACCGACTCGGCCGGGGCCGAGCGCAGCCGGGCCAGCCAGGAGCGGGAGATCCAGGCGACGCCGAGCATCGCGACCACGCAGCCGCTCTTCACCAGCAGCAGCCGCCCGTACTCGGTGCCGGTCAGCGCGCCCCAGCTGCCCAGGCCCCGCCAGGACTGGTAGATCCCGGTGACGGCCAGCACGGCCACCGCGCCGAAGGCGATCCTGGAGAAGCGGTCCACCACCTCGGCGCCGACGCCCTCGCGCAGCGCGACCAGCAGCGCGGCCAGCCCGCCCAGCCAGAGCGCCATGGCGAGCAGGTGCAGGATGCCGAGCGGCAGCGCCAGCCAGACCTGGATGCCCACCGAGGCGTGGTCGGCGCCGACCCAGGTCGCCGAGAGGGCGACCGCCAGCACCAGCCCGGCCACGCCGAGCCCGAGCCGGACCTCGCGCTGCGGCCGTTCGGCGGCCCGCCGCTCCAGCTCGCGCAGCTCGGCGTCCTCGGCGTCCTCGGCGGCCTCCTCGGACACCGCGGGACCGGCGGGGCCGTCGGCGTCCTCGGAGCCCTTGGAGCCCTCGGAGCCGTCCTCGTCCCGCGGCTTCGGGACGACCGGCCGCGGCGGCTGCCCCAGCTGCCCGACCAGCAGCGACAGGAACACCCCGCCCGCCGCGAGCAGCAGCAGCCGGGCGGCCAGCGCGGTGCCGATCCGCTCGTCCAGCGTGGCGCGCATCAGCGACAGGTCGAAGGCCTGCCCGACCCCCGATCCGCGCTCGTACGGGCCGCGCAGCATCAGCACGGCGACGGTGGAGACCAGCAGCGCCGTCCAGCCGGTCATCAGCAGCCGCTGCACCCGGCGCCGGGCGGTGCCGGCCGGCCAGCAGATCAGGACGAAGGCGGCGACGCCGACCAGCAGCGCGAACGCGGTGTACGCGACGGTGCGCCCGGTGCCGTACAGGAAGGCGACCAGGCCGTCGGCCTCCGCGCCCTGCAGCGCGGTCGCCGACACCGAGGTGTCCGAGGGCGCGCCGATGGAGAAGGTGAACGCCCCGCCGACCGGGTGCGAGTCGTCCGAGACCGCCCGCCAGGCCACCGTGTACGTGCCGTTGGCGAGCCCGCCGCGCAGCCCGACCCGGGCGGTGTTGCCCTTGCCGTCGGCGTGCGCCGGGTTGCCGGTGTCCACGGCCTGGCCGGCCGGGTCGAGCACCCGGACGGAGTCGCCGGAGAGCGAGACGGACTCGCTGAAGGTCAGCGTCACCGCCTGCGGGGCGGTGGCGACGACCGAGTTCTGCCGCGGGTCGGTGGAATCCAGGGTGGCGTGCGCGGAGGCCGGACCGGCGCCCGCGAGCATCAGCGCAAGCAGCGCGCCGAGCATTCCGAGCACCCCGGCGATCCGGCGGTGGGTGGCCTTCTCCAGGCCGGCCGACTGCATGGTGGCGGTCCCCTTAACTCTGGCTGGGCCGGTAGGTGAGCTCCTTGACCGGAACCTTGACGGAGATGGTGCCGGACTTGGCGAAGGTGAGGTCGAGCTCCAGCTCGTCGCCGAGGGCCGGGGTCTTCTGCCATCCCATGATCATGAGGTGGTTGCCGCCCCGGGCGAGCTGCAGGGTGCCGTGCGCGGGGACGTCGAGACTGTCCACCTGCTCCATGGTCGACGCGGTCGAGCGGTGCATGGTGACCGACCCGGCGGCCGGGCTGGTCACCTTGAGCAGCTCGTCCTGCCCGCCGTCGTTGCGAACGGTCAGGTAGCCGGCCGCCATGCCGCCGGCCGGGGGCAGCGGGATGTAGGAGTCGGCGACGCTGAGCCTGGCCGGGCCCCCGGCGGCACCGTCCTGCCCGCCCGTGCCGCCGCCCGTCCCGCAGGCGGCCAGGATGGCGCCGCCGCCCAGGGCCGTCGCGACGACGGCACCGAGCAGGGCGGTGCGGCGGAAGCGGCCGGTTCCGGTCTGCACCGAGGTCACGCCGCGACCCCCTTGGCGAGCAGCGGCAGGTCGTGCTCGTAGGTCTTCTCCTCGGTGCCGCTCATGTAGAGCACGTGCGCCTTGTCGTCCGAGGGGAGGAAGGCCAGCACCTGCGCGCCGTGGGTGGAGGTGACCGTGCCGTCCCCGTTGACCACCGGGTCCTCGATCATGATGCCGAGCGACTTGGCCGCGGTCTTCACCTTGGCCAGGTCCCCGGTGAGGCCTATGAAGTCGCTGCCCATCGAGTCCAGCCAGGTGCGCAGCACCTGGGGGGTGTCGCGCTGCGGGTCGGTGGAGACGAAGACGACGTTGACCTTCTGCCGGTCCGCCTCGGGCAGCGCCTTCATCGCGACGCCGATGTCGCCCATGGTGGTCGGGCAGACGTCCGGGCAGCTGGTGTAGCCGAAGAACAGCAGGGTGGCCTTGCCGTTGGTCTGCTGCCGCAGGTCGAAGGGCCGGCCGGAGGTGTCGGTCAGCTGGAGGTCCGGCTTCTCGAAGTTCTTGGCGAGCTTGGTGCCCTGGTACGGGGTGTCCTCCTTCTGCCGGGTGACCTTGGCGACGGTGGAGTCGCCGCCGGAGGAGCCGCAGGCGGAGAGGGTCAGGGCGGCGGCCAGCGCCAGGGCGGCCGCGCCGGCCAGGCGGGTGGTGCGGGTGGTGCGGGGCATGCGAGTTCCGATCGTGCGCGGTGGGCCGCCGGCGGGGCCGCACCCGTCCTGCGGGTGCGGCGCCGCCGGCGCGGGGGTCAGGAGGCGGAGCCGCCGTTCTTGCGGCGCAGGCCGAGCACGCCGACGGCGGTGCCGATCACACCGACCACGATGCCGACCACGCCCAGGGTGCGGGCGGTGGAGTCGCTGGACTTGGCGTCGCCGGAGGCGGCGGTGTGGTCGGAGCTGTCCCCGTGGGCGCCCGCGGCCGGGGACGCGGTGACGCCGTGGCCGTCGCCCTCGGCGGCCTTGGTGAGCTTCAGGACGGGGGCGGGCTTGGCCGGCTCGGGCTGGCCGTCCTTGGACTCGTCGATCCAGCGGGCGATGTCGCCGTTGTCGTAGGTCTGGAGGGTCTTGAAGACCAGGCTGTCCGTGTCGGTCGGCAGCGGGCCGAGCGAGACCCGGAACTCCTGGAACTGGCCGGGGGCGATCTTGGTGCCGGCGTCGGCGGTCCAGGTGATCTTGGAGACGGCCTCGGTGACGTCGTTGCCGTGCACCTTGATCGGCTTGTCGAGCTTGGCCTTCTCGACCGCGGCGGTCCAGCCCGGCAGCGGCAGGGTCCGGACCGAGGCCAGCGGGTGGTCCAGCGGGAGGTTGACCTCCAGCTTCACCGTGCCCGCGGTGTCGCTCTCGTTCGGCACCCGGAAGTCGACGGCCGTGTAGCCGCCCTGGGCGGCCGCGCCCGGGTTCACGGTGACGTGCGCGAAGGCGGGGCCGGCCAGCGCCACCACGGAGGCGGCGGCGGTGAGGGCGACGGCGGCGAGACGACGGGTGGGAAGGGAACGCATGATGCGGGTCTCCGATCGGAGCTCGGCGGCAGCCGGTACCGGGCGACGGACACGATCCGTACCGCGGGGGCCGCGCGTGGGGAGGTGGGGGCAGAGCCTCGGGCCGCCCCGGTGGTCGGGGGAACGGCCGGACGGTGCGCACACCGGCACCCGACGCGGCCGCAGGGCCGCCGGGAGACGCCGGTCAGTACGCGAGGGCCCCGCACGGCGGACCGCGCCGCACCACGCTGTGCCGCAGCACCGCACCCGTCGGGAACAGGCTCTCCCCGCCCCGGGCACCGAACCGGCGGGCCGGGCCCGCCACGCCGAACAGACCGCGCAGCAGCGCGGCCACCAGCGCGAACGCCGTGCACAACGGCGCCGCCCAGTGCTCCCGGGCCGCCGTGGCGGCCACCCGCAGCAGCCGCCACAGCGCCGCCTCGCCGCGCCGCAGCCACCAGCCCGCGACCAGCGCGGCACCCAGGTGCCCGGCCAGCATCGACGGCGTCATGCCGAGGACACCGGCCTGCCACCAGGGCGCGGCGGCGAACGCGTGCGGATCCAGGCCCGCGGAGGAGACCAGCTGCTCCGCGGACGGGCCGCCGGACAGGCCGAGCAGCGTGCCGGGGCGCGCCTCGTTGCAGATCAGCCGACCGGCCACCTGCGGCACGGTCAGCGGCCCGGGGCCGCCGTGGTGCATGCCCGGCATGGAGCCGTTGAAGCCGTTGAAGCCGTGGAAGAGACAGTGCAGCGCGAGCTGCCCGGCACCCAGCGCCCCGGCGATGCCCGCCAGCGAACGCTCCCGCCCGCCGCAGACCGCCGCGAAGGCCAGCACCGCGGCGAAACCCAGCGCCAACGCGGTCGGCGGCACGTTCCCGCCCCCCGCCAGGGCGTGCCCGGCGGCCGCTATCAGGGTGCAGACCAGCGCGAACGGGACCGCCCGGGCAAGCCGCAGGTCCCAGGCGGCGGACCCCACCGGCTGAGCCGGTCCGGGGGCGCCCGGGAGCGGGGCGGCGGCGAGGGCAGTCATGGCCGGGCCATCCTCTCATTGCGTACGCCGCCGACACGGGCAGGGTGGGAAATCCCTACGAATGCCCCTTTCGGCGGCGGCGTGCGAGGGGGCGTACGCGTCGCCCGGCACAGACCCCGTCCCCCGGTCCATCCGCCGAACGGGCGGTAGCGGCCCCCGGGCACGGTTCACCCGCGAATCGCCCGGAGATACCTAGTTGTATGTGGAGCCGCAGCCAGGAGGGACCTCCCGTGGACATCTGGTGGACTCTGCACCTCAAGCGCGACCCGGCCAGCGTCCCGCTGGCCCGGCGCATCCTGCTCGGTGCGATGGCGACCGCGGGCGTCGACCCGCAGATCGCGGACGACCTCGGCGTCGCCCTCACCGAGGCCTGCGCCAACGCCGTCGAGCACGGCGCCACCGGGCGGCCCGACGACGGCTTCCAGGTCACCGCCTCGATCTGCGGCGACCGGCTGCGGATCGAGGTCACCGACTCCGGGCCCGGCCTGCCAGCCCCCGCTCCCGCCGGGGCTGCCGCTCCCGCTCCCGCTCCGGCCGCCGCCCGCCGCCCGGCCGCCCCGGCGCCCGCCCGTCCGGCGGTGGCCGGCCGGGCTCCCCGCCGCACCCGCCGCGGCCGCGCCACCGTCCCGGCCCGCGTCCTCGCCGCCCACCGTCCCCGCCGCGACGGCCACCCGTACGACACCCACGTCCTGCCCTGCCGTCCCAGCACCCCGACGCTGCGCCCGGTCGACCTGGACACCCTTCCCGACCTCACCGCCGAATCCGGCCGGGGCCTCTTCCTCATCCACGCGCTCACCGACCACGTCCAGCTGCGCAACCACCCGCTGCGCGGGGCGATCGTCAGCTTCGACAAGATCCTCAAGTGGCAGGACGGGGCGCTGCTGCGCGCGGCGTCCTAGGGCAGGCGGGGCCGGCGGCCGGAAGGACGAGGGGCGCGGGCTGTGGGCCCGCGCC
>NZ_JBIVVI010000092.1:0-13506 GCF_044757675.1 Kitasatospora sp. NPDC091257 | reverse complement strand
TCGACGAGCAGTACTGCCGCGAGCACTTCGCCAGGCTCCGGACGGTGGCCGGGCCGGTGGCCGTGGCGGAAGAGCGGGGCGCGGGTGTCGAAGGGGACGTCCTCGCGGGACGCGGCGACGGCGGCGTCGGAGGCCGGCAGGTCGAACGGGAGGGTCGCGGTCATCGGGGCGCGGCCGAGGGCTGCATCCAGGACGACCTCGTCCGCGGCGCCGAACTCCCCGATCAGCAGGGCCGCGTGCGGGGCCAGCGGGGTGAGCACGGCGGGCCGTTCCAGCTGGGCGGCGAAGACCGTGGGGACGGCGGCGGCCAGGGCGGTGAGCCGCTCGACCTCGGCCGCCTCGAACTCCAGCGAACCGCTGTGGAAGTGCTGTTCGAGCATGCCCTCGCGCCGCTCGTACGGGGTGGCGAGGCGGACGACGGCCAGGTCGGCCTGCTCCGGGTCCTCGACGACGGTGCCGTAACCGGCGGCGACCTGCGGGTCGATGCCCTCGACGTAGAGCCGGGTGGCGGCGGTGGCGGTGCGCGGCTCGCCGGCCAGGTGGACCACGGAGCGGCGCTGGACCTCGCGGCCGAGCGCCCGGCCCTCCGGGGTGCCGACCAGTTCGGCGGCGGCCTCCACGTCGACGTACGGGTCGTCGAAGAGGCCGAGGCGGAACTTGTCGCGCAGGATGCGGCGGGCCGACTCGTCGAGCCGGGCCTCGGTGACGGCGCCGGAGCGGACGGCGGCCAGGATCAGCTCCGGGTCGGTCTCGCCGCCGAGCTGGTCGGCGCCCGCGTCGAGGGTGAGCACGACCTGCTCGGCGACGGACAGCTCCTCGACGCCCCAGTGCCGCGGCGGCAGGGTGACCACGCCGGGGACGCTCATGCCGGTGATGGCGTTGAAGTCGGTGCAGACCACGCCGTCGAAGCCGTAGCGCCCGCGCAGCAGGCCGGTGATGACGTCCCGGTTGAAGTTGGCGCCGACCTCGGCGAGGCCGCTGCCGGAGGGGATCGCGTAGGCGGGCATGATCTGCGCGGTGCCCGCGGCGAACGCCGCTTCGAAGGGGCGCAGGTGGGTCTCCAACTCGCCGCCGGGGTAGACCAGTCGGCGCCCCGCGGCGAAGTGCGAGTCCTCGCCGCCGGCCTGCGGGCCGCCGCCGGGGAAGTGCTTGGTCATGCAGGCGACGCTGTCCGGGCCGATCCGCTCGCCCTGGAGGCCCTCGATGTAGGCGGTGATCATGCGCGAGGCGCGCTCCGGGTCCTCCCCGAAGGTGCCGCTGATCCGGGCCCAGCGGGGCTCGGTGGCGAGGTCGGCCATCGGGTGGATGGCGACCCGGATGCCGACGGCGCACAGCTCGCGGCGGATCAGGTCGGCGTAGCGGCGCACCAGTTCGGGATCGTCGGTGGCGGCGAGGCCGATCGGCTCGGGGCCGGTGCTGAAGCCGCCGCCGGTGTGGGCGGTGGCCGGGTTGGCGGTGAAGCCGTGCCGGGGGTCGGAGGAGAGGGTGACCGGGATGCCCAGCCGGGCGGCCGCGGCGAGGTCCTGGACGTGGTTGTTCCACGCGGCCATCGCGCGCGGGTCGGGGACGGCCATCATGGCGAAGTGGGTGAGGCCGCGTTCGGTGATCAGGTCGGCGCCGGAAGGGAACGGCGGGTGCTCGCCGGGGAGCATCCGGCCGTGCAGCATCAGCGCGGCCTTCTCCTCCGCGGTCATCCGGCCGAGGAGGTCCTCGACCCGCTCCTCGACGGGCAGCCGCGGGTCCTCGTAGGGCTCCATGGTGCCGTTGTGGTTGAGGTCGCGGAAGGGCGTGCCGTCGGTGTGGTGCAGGAGGGTCGTCGTCATGCCGTCACCTCGGCGGCGTTCGACACGGCGGTGCGGGCGGCGGCCTCGGTACGGGCGGCGGCCTCGGTGCGGGCGGCCTTGGCGCGGAAGGCGTCCAGTGTCTCGGCGGTGGCCCCGCAGGCGGCCAGGAAGGCGGCGGCGCCGCCGTGCTTGGTGCGGACCAGGTCGAGGAAGGCGCTCATCGCCCCGGCGGGGGCCTCCAGCAGCGGGGCGGGGACGACCAGTCGGCCGGCCTCGACCTCGTTGAGGGCGGCGCGGTTGCGGTCGGCGAGCCCGGCCCAGATCTGCTGGATCGCCTCGTTGGTGCGGGCGTAGTCGGCGACGATCTCCTCGGCGGGCACCCCGAGCAGCTCCAGCAGCAGCGCGGTGAGCAGCCCGGTGCGGTCCTTGCCGGCGGCGCAGTGCACCAGCACCCCGCCGGGGCGGGCGGTGGCCTCCACGGCGGCGGCCAGGGCCTGCGGCGCGGACTCGGCCATCAGCAGGTAGAAGGCGCCGAGGTCCTCCGCCGTGGTCATGGTCAGCATGGCCTGGGCCAGTTCGTCGTTGGTGGGCTCGATCCGGGCGGCGACGACGGCGATGCCGGCGGCCTCGGCGGCGGCCCAGTCCTCGGGGCTGCTCTCGGCCTCGCCCCGGAGGTCGACCACGGTGGTGACGCCGTGCTCGCGCAGCTGGGCGACGACGTCCGCGTCGGCGGCGGGGAAGGGCTGGGCGGAGCGGAACAGGGGGTGCCATGCGCCTCGACCACGTCCACCTCGGCGGCCGACAGCCCGGCGTCCGCCAGCGCCTGGCGAATCACCCGCTCCTGCGACGGGCCGTTGGGGGCGGTGAGGCCGTTGGACGCGCCGTCCTGGTTGACCGCGCTGCCCCGCACCACCGCGAGCACCCGGTGGCCGTTGCGCCGCGCGTCGGACAGCCGCTCCAGCAGCAGCACGCCCACGCCCTCGCCCCAGCCCGTACCGTCCGCCTCCGCCGAGAAGGCCTTGCAGCGGCCGTCCGCCGCGAGGCCGCCCTGGCGGTCGAACTCCGCGAACACCACCGGGGTCGACATCACCGAGACGCCGCCCGCGAAGGCCAGTTCGCACTCGCCGCGGCGCAGCGCCTGGGCCGCGAGGTGCAGGGCGACCAGCGAGGAGGAGCAGGCGGTGTCCACGGTCATCGCCGGGCCCTCCAGCCCGAACGCGTACGAGATCCGGCCGGAGAGCACGGAGGCGGCGTTGCCGGTGGCCACGTGGCCGTCCACGTCCTCCTCCGAGGCGGCGAGCACCAGCGGGTAGTCCTGGCCGTTGGTGCCGGCGAAGACGCCGACCGGCCGGCCGCGCATCGCCCTCGGGTCCACTCCGGCGGACTCGAAGGCCTCCCAGGAGGCCTCCAGCAGCAGCCGCTGCTGCGGGTCCATCGCCAGCGCCTCGCGCGGCGAGATCCCGAACAGGCCCGCGTCGAACTCGGCCACGCCCTCCAGGAATCCGCCCCGGGCGGCCGCGTCCACGCCCGTCCAGCCGGCCTCCCAGCCGCGGTCGGTCGGGATGCCGGTCATCGCGTCGACGCCGTCGGACAGCAGCTCCCAGAGCGCGTCCGGGGAGCCGGCGCCGCCCGGGAAGCGGCAGGCCATGCCGACGATCACGATCGGCTCGTCCTCGGCCCGGGTGCGGTCCGCGACCTCGGCGGCCACGGCCGGTTCGGCCGCGCCGAACAGCTGCTCGCCGAGATGGCGCGCCAGCGCGGCCGGGGTCGGACGGTCGAAGACCAGGGTGGCCGGCAGCGCCAGCCCCGTCCGGGCGCTCGCCAGGTTCCGGAACTCCACCGCCGTCACCGAGTCGAACCCGAGGTCGCGGAACGCCTGCTCGGCGCCGACCGCGTCCGGCGAGCCGTGGCCGAGCACCGCCGCGGTCCAGGACCGCACGGCGTCCAGCAGCAGCCCGGAGCGCCTGCTCCCGGGTGCCGCCGCCAGCTCGGCCCGGAACTCCTCGGCCGGTCCGGCGCCGCGGGTGCCGGCCGTGGCCGAGGCGGCCTCCGGCAGGTCGGCCAGCAGGGCGCTGGGCCGCAGCCCGCCCGCACCGGCCGCGAACAGCGACCAGTCGACGTCGGCGACCACCAGGGCGGCCCCGTCGTGGCCGATCGCCCGGGCGAGTGCCGTGACGGCGAGCGCCGGGTCCATCGGCGGCAGGCCGCCGCGCCGCAGCCGCTGCACCAGGGCCGGGTCGGCCGCCATGCCCTCGTTCGCCCACGGGCCCCACGCGACCGAGACGCCCGGCAGGCCGCGCTCGCGCCGCCCCTCCATCCAGGCGTCCACGAAGGCGTTGGCGGCGGCGTAGTTGCCCTGGCCGGCGCTGCCGACGGCGCCCGCCAGCGAGGAGAAGGCGACGAAGAACTCCGGCTCGTGGCCCCGCGTCAGCTCGTCCAGAATGACCAGGCCGGCCGCCTTCGCGGCCAGCACCGTCCTCAGGCGCTCCGGCGTGAGCGCGTCCAGCGCCCCGTCGTCCAGCACGCCGGCGGCGTGCACCACGCCGATCAGCGGGCGGTCCGCCGGCACCGCGGCGAGCACCGCGGCCAGTGCGGTCCGGTCGGTCACGTCGCAGGCGGCGACCACGGCCTCGGTGCCGCGCGCCGCGAGCTCCGCGACCAGGTCCGCCGTGCCCGGCGCGGCCGCCCCGCGACGGCCGGTCAGCACCACCCGGGCGACGCCGTGGTCGGCGAGCCAGCGGGCGACCTCGGCGCCCAGCGCGCCGGTCCCGCCGGTGACCAGGACGGTCCCCCCGGCGGTCGGCGACCAGGACGGCGCGCCCGCGCCGGCCGTCGCCCGGACCAGTCGGCGGCCGTACGTGCCGGAGCCGCGCACGGCCACCTGGTCCTCGCCGCCACCGGCGAGCACGGCGGCCAGCCGGGTGCCGGCCCGGGCGTCCGGCGCGGACGGCAGGTCGATCAGACCGCCCCAGCGGTCCGGGGACTCCAGCGCCGCGACCCGGCCGAGGCCCCACACCTGCGCCTGTCCGGCGTCGGCGGCCCGGTCCGAGCGGCCGACGGAGACCGCGTGCGCGGTCAGCGCCCAGAACGGGGCGGTGACGCCCGCGTCGCCGAGCGCCTGGAACAGGGCCAGGGTCAGCTCCAGGCCCGGCGAGACCGCCGAGTCCGGGTCCGGTTCCCCGGCGAGCGCGGCCAGCGACACCACACCGGCGAACGTGCCCGGGCCCGCCTCGGCGAGCTGCGCGGCCAGGGCCGCCCGGTCGGTGCCGACGGGCTCGAAGCGGACCACCTCGGCGCCCGCCGAGCGGATCGCCGCCGCCACGGCCTCGGTCAGCGGGTGCTCGGCGGCCGCCCGCGGGACGGCCAGCAGCCACCGGCCGGTCAGCACCGGGGCGCCGGCCGGGGTGCCGAGCGGCCGCCACATCACCCGGTAGCGCCAGGAGTCCACCACCGAGTCGACCTTGCGCCGCTGCCGCCACGAGGAGAGCACCGGCAGGGCCGCGCCGAGCAGCTCGGCGGGGTCCGGGGTGTCCAGGAGGTCGGCCAGATCGCCGAAGTCCTCGCGCTCCACCGCGTCCCAGAACCTGGCCTCCACCACGTCGCCGACGGGCTCGGCGGCACCGGCCTGCGGCCAGAACCGCTGCCGCTGGAAGGCGTACGTCGGCAGCTCCACCCGTCGGCCCTCGGGCAGCACCGTGGACCAGTCGGCCTCGGCGCCGTCCGCCCACAGCCGGGCCAACGCCCGCAGCGCGGTCCGGGAGTCCTCCCGGCCGCGGCGCAGCAGCGGCGCGAACACGCCGTCCGCCACGCTCTGCTGCGCCAGTCCGCTCAGCACGCCGTCGGGGCCGAGCTCGGCGAAGCGGGTAACGCCCTCGCGGTGCAGGGTCTCGACGCCGTCGGCGAAGCGGACGGCCTCCCGGACCTGCCGCGCCCAGTACTCGGGGGTGGTGAGCAGCCCGGGCCCGGCGATTCCGCCGGTCAGGTTGGAGACGACCGGGATCCGCGGTTCGTTGAAGGTCAACTCCGCGAGCACGGCGGCGAATTCGGCGAGCATCGGCTCCATCAGGGCCGAGTGGAAGGCGTGCGAGACGGTCAGCCGACGGGTCTTGCGGCCCTCGGCCGACCAGCGCGCGGCGTACTCCTCGATTGTTTCGACCGGACCGGAGACCACCACGGAGGTCGGGCCGTTGACGGCCGCCACGTCCAGCCGGTCGCCGATCGCGGCGCGGACCTCGGCCTCGGTGGCCTGGACCGCCAGCATCGCCCCGCCCTCGGGCAGCGCGTCCATCAACCGGCCGCGCGCCGCCACCAGGGCGCACGCGTCCGCCAGCGGGAAGACCCCGGCGACGTGGGCGGCCGCGATCTCACCGATCGAATGCCCGAGCAGGAAGTCGGGGGTCACGCCCCAGGATTCGAGCAGCCGGTACGAGGCGACCTCGACGGCGAACAGGCCGGCCTGCGCCCACACCGTACGGTCGATGCCGATGCCCTCGAACACCGCGTCGGTGAGCGGCCGGTCGAGCCGGAGGTCCAGCTCCGCGCGGACCGCGTCGAAGGCCTCCGCGAACACCGGGAAGGCCTCGTACAGCCCCCGCCCCATGGCGGCGTACTGCGAACCCTGGCCGGTGAACAGGAAGGCGGTCCGACGGTCGGCGACCGCGCCGCGGACCACCGCCGCGTCGGGTGCGTCGTCCGCCAACGCGGCCAGGCCGCGCAGGAGTTCGGCGTGGTCCGCGCCGACGATCACGGCCCGGTGGTCGAGCGCCGCCCGGGTGCCGGCCAGCGACCAGGCGACGTCCCGGACGTCCGCGCCGGGCTCGGCGAACGCCCGCAGGCGCCGCGCCTGGTCCCGCAGGCCCTCGGCGGTCTTCGCCGAGACGGCCCAGACGGGCAGCACCGGCGCCGCCTTCGGCTCCTCCACCGGGGCCGACGGCACACTCTCCAGGATGACGTGGGCGTTGGTGCCGCTGATGCCGAAGGAGGACACCGCCGAGCGGCGCGGCCGGTCCAGCTCGGGCCAGGGGCGCGCCTCGGTGAGCAGTTCCACCGCGCCGGCCGACCAGTCGACCTTCGGGCTGGGCCGCTGCGCGTGCAGGGTCGCCGGGAGCAGGCCGTGGCGCATCGCCTGCACCATCTTGATGACACCCGCGACGCCCGCGGCGGCCTGGGTGTGGCCGATGTTGGACTTGATCGAGCCGAGCCAGAGCGGCTCGCCGTCGCGGTCCCGGCCGTAGGTGGCCAGCAGCGCCTGCGCCTCGATCGGGTCGCCCAGCACGGTGCCCGTGCCGTGCGCCTCGACGGCGTCCACCTCGGCGGCCGACAGCCCGGCACTCGCCAGGGCCTGGCGGATCACCCGCTGCTGAGCCGGACCGTTCGGGGCGGTCAGGCCGTTGGAGGCGCCGTCCTGGTTGACCGCGCTGCCGCGCAGCATGGCCAGGACCCGGTGCCCGTGGCGGCGGGCGGTGGAGAGGCGCTCGACCACCAGGACGCCGACGCCCTCGCCCCAGCCCGTACCGTCCGCCTCCGCGGCGAAGGACCTGCAGCGGCCGTCCGAGGACAGCCCGCCCTGGCGGTCGAACTCGGCGAAGGCGGCCGGGGACACCATCACCGTCACACCGCCGACCAGCGCCGTCTCGCAGTCGCCCTCGCGCAGCGCCTGCGCCGCCCAGTGCAGGGCCACCAGCGAGGAGGAGCAGGCCGTGTCCACGGTGACGGCCGGACCCTCCAGCCCGAAGACGTACGACACCCGGCCGGAGATCACACTGTTCGCCGAGCCGGCCAGGACGTGGCTCTTCGCCTCCTCCAGGCCGCCGACCGCGTTGTAGCCGGAGTTGGAGGCGCCGACGAAGACACCGATCTGCTCGCCGCGCACCGAGCGCGGGTCGATCCCGGCGTCCTCGAAGGCCTCCCAGGACGCCTCCAGCAGGATCCGCTGCTGCGGGTCCATCGCCAGCGCCTCGCGCGGCGAGATCCCGAACAACCCGGCGTCGAACTCCGTCACACCTTCCACGAAGCCGCCGCGCGCCGCCTCGGCCGCGATGCCCTCGACCGACCAGGCGCGGTCCACCGGGAAGCCGGTGACGCCGTCCGCCCCGGCGGCCACCAGGTCCCACAGCCCGGCGGCCGAACGCACCCCGCCCGGATAGCGGGCGCTCATGCCGACGATCACCACCGGGTCGTCCGAGACGGCCACCGCCGCACCGGTCTCCTCCGCGGCCGCCACCGTCACCGGTACCGACTCCAGCAGTTCCCCGGCCAGATGGGCCGCCAGCACCGCCGGCGTCGGATAGTCGAAGGCCAGCGTCGCCGGAAGGGCGAGCCCGGTGTCCTTCACCAGCAGGTTCCGCAGGGCCACCGCCGTCAGCGAGTCGAAGCCGAGGTCCCGGAACGCCTGACCGGCGTCCACCGCCTCCACCGACGTGTGGCCCAGCGCCGCCGCCGCGGACGACCGGACCAGGTCCAGCAGCATCCGCTCCCGGCGCCCGGCCGCGGCCGCGGCCAGGGTGTCCAGGAACGCCGAGGCCCCCTCGACCGCCGCCACCGGCGCCGACCCGCGGCCGGCCTCCGGCAGCTCCGCCAGCAACCGACTGGTGCGGACGGCGGTGAAGGCCGGCGCGAACCGCTGCCAGTCCACGTCCGCGACCGTCACACAGCCCTCGTCCCCGTCCACCGCACGGGCCAGCGCCAGCACCGCGAGACGCGGGTCCATCACCGCCAGACCACGGCGGCGCAGCTGCTCGGCGGCCTCGCCCTGGGCGGCCATGCCCTCGCCGGCCCACGGCCCCCAGGCCACCGACGTGCCCCGCAGACCCCGCGCCCGGCGCCGCAGCACCAGCGCGTCCAGGTGGGCGTTGGCCGCCGCGTAGACGCCCTGACCACCACTGCCCCAGGTCGCCGCGACCGAGGAGAAGGCCACGAACAGATCGAGGTCCAGATCGGCGGTCAGCTCGTCGAGCAGTTCGGCGCCGGCGGCCTTGCCGTCGAGCACCCGGGCGATCTCCGCCTCGTCGGTGTCCGCCAGCGGTGCGGCGCCCTGGCCCACCCCGGCCGCGTGCACCACGCCGGTCGGCCTGTGCTCGGCGAGCAGCGCGGCCAGCGCCTCCCGGTCGGTCGTCGCGGAGGCGGCCACCACGACCTCGGCGCCCGCCTCGGTCAGCTCGGCGGCCAACGCGGCGGCGCCCGGCGCGTCCGCGCCCCGGCGGCTGGTCAGCACCAGCTTCGGCACTCCCCGGCCGACCAGCCAGCGGGCCGTCTCCGCGCCCAGCGCGCCGGTGCCGCCGGTGATCAGGACCGGACCGGACGGCGTCCACGGCGCGGCGGGCGCGGCACCGGAGGCGGCGCGCGCCAGGCGGCAGCCGTACGCCCCGGCGCCGCGCACGGCCACCTGGTCCTCGCCGGTGCCGCCGCCGAGGACGGCGACGGCACGCTCGGCCGACTGCGGGTCGAGGACGGCCGGGAGGTCGATCAGACCGCCCCAGCGCTGCGGGTGTTCCAGCGCCGCGACCCGCCCCAGGCCCCAGAGCTGGGCCTGGACGGGATCCCGCAGCGGGTCGGAGCGGCCGATCGAGACAGCACCGCTGGTGACCAGCCAGAGCGGGGCGTCGACGCCCGCCCCGCCCAGCGCCCGCAGCAGCGCGACCGCACCGGACACCGGGGCGTCCGAGGGAAGCAGCGCCACGACGCCGGCGATTCCGGCCACCCCGGCCGGGACGGCGTCGAGGGCGAACGGGAGCACCTCGGCGCCGGCCTCCCCCAGCGCGGCGGCCAGCGCGGCCCCGGGCTCGGAGCCCTCCGGCGCGGCCAGCAGCCACGTCCCGGAGAGGCCGGTCCCGACGAGCCCGGCGAGCGGCTTCCAGGTCGCCCGGTAGCGCCAGGAGTCGATCACCGCGTCCTGACGGCGCGATCGCCGCCAGGCGGTGAGCACCGGCAGGACGGAGTCCAGACCCTCGGGCGCCCGGTCGGCGTCCAGGGTGGAGGCGAGGCCCGCCAGGTCCTCGTTCTCGACCGCCGCCCAGAACCGGGCCTCCGCCGGGTCGGCCGCGACGCTCGTCGGCTCGGCCGCCTCCGGCCAGTAGCGCTCGCGCTGGAAGGCGTAGGTCGGCAGCGGCACACGCCGGGAGGCGGGCAGCAGCGCGGACCAGTCGATCGCGGCGCCCGCCGTCCAGAGCGCGGCCAGCGCGGTCAGGACGGTCTCGCGGCCGTCCCGGTCCTTGCGCAGCAGCGGCACGCCGACCACGTCAGGGGTGCTCTGGGCGGCCAGCGCGGTCAGCACACCGTCCGGGCCCAGCTCGACGAGACGGGTCACGCCCTCGCGGTGCAGGGCCTCGACGCCGTCGGCGAAACGGACGGCCTCCCGGACCTGACGCACCCAGTACTCGGAGGTGGCGAGCAGCCCCGGCTCGGCGATCCCGCCGGTCAGGTTCGACACGATCGGGACCTGCGGCTCGGCGAAGGTCAACTCCGCCAGGACGGCCGAGAATTCATCGAGCATCGGCTCCATCAGGGCCGAGTGGAAGGCGTGCGAGACGGTCAGCCGGCGGATCTTGCGACCCTCGGCCGACCAGCGGGCCGCGAACTCCTCCACCACCTCCGCCGGACCCGAAACCACCACCGAGGTCGGGCCGTTGACGGCCGCGACGTCCAGCCGGTCGCCGACCGCGTCACGAATCTCGGCCTCGGTGGCCTGGACGGCGAGCATCGCGCCGCCCTCGGGCAGCGCGTCCATCAGCCGGCCGCGCGCCGCCACCAGGGCGCACGCGTCCGGCAGCGAGAGGACGCCCGCCACATGGGCGGCCGCCACCTCGCCGATCGAGTGCCCGAGCAGCACGTCCGGGACCACGCCCCAGGATTCCAGCAGCCGGAAGGACGCCACCTCGACCGCGAACAGCCCGGCCTGCGCCCACACCGTACGGTCCAGGTCCTCGACGCCGTCGAGGACGACCTCCCGCACCGACCGCCCGAGCCTCCCGTCCAGCTCCGCGCAGACCGCGTCGAACGCCGCCGCGAAGGCGGGGAACGCCTCGTACAACTCCCGGCCCATGCCGACCCGCTGCGCACCCTGACCGGTGAACAGGAACGCCGTGCGGCCCTCGGTCGCGATCCCGGTGACGACCCCGCCCGAGGGGCGGCCGTCCGCCAGCGCGAGCAGGCCGTCCAGCAGCGCCGCCCGGTCGTCGCCGAGCACCACCGCACGGTGGGCCAGCCCGGTCCGCCCGGTCGCCAGCGACCACGCCACGTCCTGCGGACGGGCCCCGGACTCCAGCGTCTCGGACTCCAACTCCCCTGCCAGGCGGGCCGCCTGGGCCTTCAGCGCCCCGGCGCTCTGCGCCGACACCACCCACGGCGTCGGCCCCGTCACCTCGCCGACCGGCGCCGCCTCCTCGGCCGGCGCCTGCTCCAGCACCACATGGGCGTTGGTGCCGCTGATCCCGAAGGAGGACACACCCGCCCGGCGCGGACGCTCCGCCTCCGGCCACGGCCGGGCCTCGGTGAGCAGTTCCACCGCGCCCTCCGACCAGTCCACCTCGGAGGTCCGCTGCTCGGCGTGCAAGGTGGCCGGGAGCGTCCCGTGCCGCATCGCCTGCACCATCTTGATCACACCCGCCACACCGGCCGCGGCCTGGGTGTGCCCGATGTTCGACTTGATCGAGCCCAGCCACAGCGGCTCGTCGCCGCGGCCCCGGCCGTAGGTCGCCAGCAGCGCCTGCGCCTCGATCGGGTCCCCGAGCCGGGTCCCCGTCCCGTGCGCCTCCACCGCGTCCACCTCGGCCGCCTCCAGGCGGGCGTCGGCCAGTGCCTGCCGGATCACCCGCTCCTGCGCGGGCCCGTTCGGCGCGGTGAGGCCGTTGGACGCACCGTCCTGGTTGACCGCGCTGCCGCGCACCACCGCGAGCACCTGGTGCCCGTTGCGACGGGCGTCCGACAGCCGCTCGACCAGCAGCAGGCCGACCCCCTCGGACATCCCGGTGCCGTCGGCGTCGGCCGAGAAGGCCTTGCAGCGCCCGTCCGAGGCCAGTCCGCCCTGGCGGTCGAACTCCGTGATCACGCCGGGCGTGGCGAGGGTGGTCACGCCACCCGCCAACGCCAGGTCGCACTCGCCGCCGCGCAGCGCCCGCACCGCGAGGTGCAGCGCCACCAGCGAGGAGGAGCAGGCGGTGTCCACCGTCATGGCCGGGCCCTCCAGCCCGAACACGTAGGCCAATCGGCCGGAGGCGATGCTGGTCGCGCTGCCGGTCATCAGGTGGCCGAGCGCGCTGTCCGGGATCTGCATGCCGAGGCCGTAGTGGGACGCCGCCGCGCCGACGAAGACGCCGGTGGAGCGGTTGCCGAGGTCGGCGGCCACGATGCCGGCATCCTCGAAGGCCTCCCAGGCGGTCTCCAGCAGCAGGCGCTGCTGCGGGTCCATCGCCAGCGCCTCGCGCGGCGAGATCCCGAACAGGCCCGCGTCGAACTCGGTGGCGCCGTCCACGAATCCGCCCCGGGCGGCCTGTCCGTGCGCCACGTCGAGGGGCCAGCCGCGGTCGGTCGGGAAGGCGGCGGTGCCGTCCTCGCCGGCGGCCACCAGCCGCCACAGGTCGGCCGGGGAGGCGACGCCGCCGGGCAGGCGGCAGGCCATGCCGACGATCGCGATCGGCTCGCCGGGGTCGGCCGTCGGCGCCGGCGTGGCGACGGCGGGGGCCGGGGCGCTCTCGCCCAGCAGCCTGGTGGCCAGGTGGTCGGCGAGCGCGGTCGGGTTCGGGTGGTCGAACACCGTGGTGGCGGGCAGCCGCAGGCCGGTCGCGGCGTTGAGCCGGTTGCGCAGTTCGACCGCGGTCAGCGAGTCGAAGCCGAGGTCGCGGAAGGCCTGCCGGGCGCCGATCGCCTCGGCGTCCGCGTAGCCGAGCACGGTGCCGGCGTTGCCGCGGACCAGGTCGAGCAGGATCTGCCGGCGCCGGCTCGCGGAGGCGTTGCGCAGCTGTCCGGCCAGGGTGCCGGTGTCGCCGGCCTCGCGCTCGGCGGCACGGCGCACCGCGGGCCGGATCAGGCCGCGCAGCAGGGCCGGGACCTCGCCGCCGCCGGTGCGGTCCAGGGCGACCGGCACCAGGTGCGGGGCGGGCAGGGCGGTGGCCGCATCGAAGAGGGCGAGGCCCTGTCCGCTGTCCAGGGCGGTGCCGAGCTTGTCGGTCCGCGCGTCGGCGCCCGGGTTCAGGTGCCGGGTCATCTCGCTGGCCTCCTGCCACAGGCCCCAGGCCAGTGACTGGGCGGGCAGCCCGAGGGCGCGCCGGTGGGAGGCGAGGCCGTCCAGGAAGGCGTTGGCCGCCGCGTAGTTGGCCTGGCCGCCGGTGCCGAAGGTGGCGGAGGCGGAGGAGTACAGCACGAACATCGCGAGGTCGCGGTCGGCGGTCAGCTCGTGCAGGTTGACGGCGGCGTCGACCTTGGGCCGCAGGACGGCCTCGACCCGCTCGGGGGTCATCGCGTCGAACACGCCGTCGTCCAGGGTGCCGGCCGCGTGGATCACGCCGGTGAGCGGGTGCTCGGCGGGGATCGCGGCGAGCACCGCGGCCAGCGCCTCGCGGTCGGCGGCGTCGCAGGCCGCGACGGTCGCCGCTGCCCCCAAGTCCCGCAGCTCGGCGACGAGTTCGGCAGCTCCCGGGCCGTCGGCGCCGCGCCGGCTGAGCAGCAGCAGGTGCCGCACGCCGTGCCCGGCCACCAGGTGGCGGGCCAGCAGCCCGCCCAGGGTGCC
>NZ_JBIVVI010000091.1:0-13599 GCF_044757675.1 Kitasatospora sp. NPDC091257 | reverse complement strand
GATGCGTTCGTGGATCTGCTGGTGACGCTCGCGCGTGCGGGCGACCAGGGGACGCGGCCGGCCGTGGACGTCCAGCTCGTTCGAGCCGGCAGCCCAGGACCGCGACGGGCCCGACGGCCCGGCGGACGTGTTCGGAGTCCCTCGGCCCGGCGGCCCGGCCCCTCGGTTGCCGTGTCGGTCGAACCGGAGGGTGGTGACCTTGTCGACGGCCGTGCGGCGGCGGCGCGCCGTCCACGGACGCCCCCCTCCCGGCATGACCGACCAGAAGATCGTCCCACCCGGTCGGTCAACGTGACAGTGCCCCTCCGGGATGCGTGGGGCGGTGGCGCGGGTCCCGGTCCAGGATCAGCAGTCCGGACACGGTCGGTTGTCCCCTCATCAGCCGGAAGGGCGGTGCGGCACCGCGGAGGCGAGCATCGACGCGCGGAAGGGTCATGCGTCGGGCGAGAACGGGGCTCCGTCGGATCCATGGGCCAGCAGTTCGGCGAAGGCGGCCACTGTCGGGGCCTTGAACAGGCTCGGGACGGTCACTCCGACACCCAGCGCCTCACGGATCCGGGCCACCAGGCGGATCGCGTCGAACGAGTTGCCGCCCAGACGGAAGAAGTCGTCGTGGATCCCCATGTCGGGTGCGGCAAGCACGTCGGCGAACAAGGAGCGGAGCAGCACCTCGGTCGTGTCGCGCGGAGCGGCCGGTCTCCCGGTCGGTCGGCGCCGGGGCGCAGGCAGTGCCGCCCGGTCGAGCTTGCCGTTGGCCGTCAGGGGAAACGCGTCGACGATCACGAAGTGGTCCGGAACCATCTGTGGCGGGAGCCGGAGCTCCGCTTCTCGCCGCACGTCCTCGACGTACAGATCCGGGGACGACCAGCCCGACCCACGGTACGCCGGTGCGGCACTCTCCCCGCCGTCGGAGGCCGGCTGCCCGCCGCGGACTGCGTAGAGGGTGACCAGACCGGTCTCCGAGAGCATCGCCAGCCCGTCGACGGTGACCCGGTACCCCCGCTCCTCCAGTTGGCCCCGGATCCAGTCGATCCGGCCCGGGGCGTTGTGCGCTTCGATCACCAGCTGGCGGACCAGGTTCCAGTGCTCCTCACGGAGTCCCAGAAGCACCGCGCGTTCGCTCTTCTCCGCATCGATCTTGAGCAGGTCGATCCGTTCCACACCGGTCTCGTCGATGACGTCCGACAGCGTGCGCAGCTCGCAGGTCACGTCGGTGTGCTGCAGCCGCTCCGTGAGCAGACTGTCGAGATCCGCCGCACCGCTCTGCGGAAGGGCTTCCCGCATCGGCTGCTCGTTGCGGACGAAGGCCTCCAGGACACCGCGCTCCTCGGCGATGTCACCGAATCGCCCCGACATTATCGAAAGTTGCGGATAGTAGGTGAACGACGCCGAACCCGCCTCTTCGGCGAGGCCGCACGGGTACAGCCTGGCGTCGACCCCGTGCAGCCGGGTGTTGAGTTCGAGCATGCGGAACAGCTGCGGAATCGGCTCGAACGAATGGACCACGCTGCCGGGACGGGAGCGGGCCACCGCGAGCGAGAAGAACCCGATGTGCGCGCCCACGTCGAAGACGCAGGCCCCGGTGTCGGGCAGCGTGATCCCGTGCCGCAGGTACTCGCCCTCTTCGAAGATCTCGCGGTACAGGAAGTCCGCCTCCGACCGGTTGGACGCGACGACGGCCATGCCGTTCGGCAGGGTCTGCAGGTCCTTCCGGTCGAGGAGCCCGGCTTCTTCGAGGCGGCACAGGTTCCGCAGCGCGGCGGCCTCGACGGGGTCGGGTACGAGGTAGGCGGTCAGCCGCGTCCCGCCGGCCTCGTCGGGCCTCGCGGCCACCACCGCGTCGGCGACCGCGGCGTGCCGGGCCAACGTCGCTTCGATCTCGCCGAGTTCGATGCGCACGCCGCCCACCTTGACCTGGTGGTCGTCGCGGCCCAGGTAGTGCAGGACCCCGTCGGGGTCCCGCCGGGCGAGATCCCCGGTCCGGTACATCCGGCTGCCTTCGGGGCCGTAGGGATCGGGGACGAATCGCTCTGCCGTCAGCCCCGGCCGGTTGACGTACCCGCGGGCCAGCTGGACACCCGAGATGTAGAGCTCGCCGGCCGCACCGGGCGCGGCCTGGTTCAGCTGCTCGTCCAGAACGTACAGCCGGGTGTTCCGCACCGGGGCGCCGATCGGCACCGGGCCGGGTGGGTCGTCGGGGCCGCAGCGCCAGTAGGACACATCCACCGCGGCCTCGGTGGGCCCGTAGAGGTTGTGCAGTTCGGCGTCCAGGAGGCGGAAGAACCGTGACCGCAGATCGGCCGAGAGCGCCTCGCCGCTCGCGAACACCCGGCGCAGCGAATCACATCGGGCCGTGGTCGGCTCTTCGAGGAAGTGACGCAGCATGGACGGGACGAAATGCACGGTCGTGATCCGCTCCGCCCGGATCAGCTCGGCGATCCGGGTGGGATCCCGGTGCTCGTCCGGCCCGGCCAGGACGAGGCGCGCACCGACGCACAGCGGCCAGAAGAACTCCCACACGGAGACGTCGAATCCGGCGGGGGTCTTCTGCAGGACGTGGTCGTCGTGGCCCAGCGGATATTCCGCCTGCATCCAGCGCAGGCGGTTGACGATGGCCGCGTGGGACACGGCCACCCCCTTGGGCCGGCCGGTGGATCCCGAGGTGAAGATGACGTAGGCGGTGCTCGACGGGTGCGGCGAGGGCCACCCGGTCTCGTCCGCCTCGGGCGCGCCCTCCTCCGACATCCGCCGGACGTCCTCGCTGTCGAGCATCAGCACGGGCCGTGCGTCCTCGGTCATCTCCCGTACCCGCTCGGCGGGCAGCAGCGGATCGACCGGAAGGTACGCGGCCCCGGCCCTGTGCACCGCGTAGAGGGCGACCACCAGTTCCACGGATCGCGGCACCGCGACCGCCACGACCGTTTCGGGCCCCGCCCCCTTGGCCGTGAGCGACCGCGCCAGTCGGCCGGCCCTGGCATCCAGCTCGGCGTACGTGAGGGATGCATCGGCGCCGACGAGCGCGACGGCGTCGGGGGTGCGGGCCACCTGGGCCGCGAACAGCTCGGGCAGAGTCTCTGCCGCCATGTCGTGAGCCGCGGTGTCGCTCATGACGTCACTTCCCATCGTTGTCGAACTGACCGCCGGACCGGGACAGGCACCGACGAGGCCGAGAAGGATTCGTCGCCCCGCGGCGGAGGCGCAGGGGCGTATGGCTCGCCGGGGACTCGGCTCTCGCCGTTCCGCGACCGCCACGGCTCGGAAGTACGGATGTCAGGCCGCCCGGCGCAGTGCCTCGATGTACGCGGCCAGCGTCTCGACGGTCGGCGCGTCGACCAGGGCGCGCACCGGGATGTCCAGTTCGAGCTCGGCCCGCAGTCGGCTGACGACCGCCAGCAGGGAGAACGAGTCCCCGCCGGCCTCGAAGAAGTTGGCCCGCACGTCCACCTCGGCGAACCCGAGCACCTCCGCCCAGGCCGCCGCGACGGTGCGCTCCGTCTCCGTGCTCGGCGGCGTCACGGCGGTCGGAAGCACGGGAATCGGCTCGGGTCGGGGCAGCCGCTGGCGGTCCACCTTGCCGGTCGGGGAGAGCGGCATGGCCTCGAGCCACATGAACACGGCCGGCTGCATGACGATGGGCAGCTTCGGGGCGAGGTGGGCACGGAGCGCGGCCTCGTCGAGCCCGCTGCCCGGTGTCCTGACCACGTGGGCGACCAGCCGCTGGTCGGGCTCCAGGACCACCACGGCGTTCGCCACCTCCGGGTGACCGCGCAGCACCGATTCGATCTCCTCCAGCTCGACCCGCACGCCGCGGATCTTGACCTGATTGTCGACCCGGCCCAGGAACTCCATCTCCCCGTTGGGCAGGCGGCGCACCAGGTCACCCGTGCGGTAGAGGCGTCGGTCGGGCCGGGCCGGGTCCGGGGCGAACCGGTCGGCGGTCAGGGCGGGCTGGTTGCGGTAGCCGCGAGCGACGCCGTCACCACCGATCCAGAGCTCGCCGGGCACGCCGATGGGCTGCAGGTTCCCCCAGCGGTCGACCACCGCGCAGGAGGCGTTGGCGATCAACTCACCCAGCGGCATGGAGCTGCGCTCCAGCGGCTCGTCGCCCATCCGGCCGACCAGGGCCGCGCCCGCGGTCTCCGTCGGCCCGTACTCGTTCCAGATCTCGCACCCGGCGGAGACGACCGCGCGGGTTCGCGCCACCAGGTCGGCGTCCAGGTTCTCTCCGCCCATGGACACGTGCCGCAGCGTCGGCATGTCGAGGCCGGCGTCGGTGATGCCGCGCATCTGGGTCGGCGTCAGGTACAGCATGTGGATCGACTGCTCGTTGATGAACCGGGCGGTGGCCCGGCCGTCGGCCTTGACCTCACGGGGCAGCATGACCAGGCAGGCGCCTGCGGTCAGTGCGTGGAACATCTGCTCGACAGACCAGTCGAAGTGGTAGGAGAGGTTGTGCACCACCCGGGTGCCGGGCCCGATCGGACGGATGTCCTGGGCCCACTGGATCCACGGGGTGATCGCGGTGTGCGGCAGGCCGACGCCCTTGGGCCGGCCGGTGGTCCCGGACGTGTACATCAGGTACACCAGCTGCGAGGGATGCAGCGCGGACCCCGGGGTGCCGTCCTGCGCGCCGTCCTGCGCGGTGCTCACCACGTCCACGTTCTCCAGGACGGCCGCCGGCAGCTGGTCCCGCAGTTCCGGGGTGGTGACCAGGATCTTCATCCCGCTGTCCGCGACGACGTACGACATCCGGTCGACGGGGGCGAGCGGATCGATCGGCACGTAGGCGGCACCGGACTTCAGGATGCCGAGGATGCCGACGATGAGGTCCACCGACGGGTCCGCGCACAGGCCGACCAGATCGTCGGTGCCGATGCCGCGCGCCGTCAACTCGTCGGCCAACCGGGATGCTCTGCGGTCGAGTTCGTGGTAGCTGACCCGCTCGTCGCCACTCTCCACCGCGTCCGCGCCCGGGGTCCTGAGCGCCTGCGCCTCGAACAGCCGGTGCAGGAAGAGGTCCGTGGGGTACGGACCGCAGTCGGCGGTGGACCACTCCTGAAGCTGACGACGCTCATCCTCGGGAAGGATGGTGAGCTCGGAGAGGCGCTTGGCGGGAGCGGCCACCGCGTCGGCCGCGAGCACGGCCAGGTGGTCGAGGATGCGCCAGGCCTTGTCCTCGAGGAACAGGTCGGTGTTGTAGTCGACCGCGAGGCGGTACGTGAATTCGGTCTCGACGACCCGGAACACCAGGTCGAACTTGACCGCCTTCAGGTTCAGGCCCAACTCGACGTCGTTGACGGTGATCCCGGCCAGCTCCGGCGCCGGGACCGCGTGCTGGTACGCCAGCATGACCCGGAACGGCCCCTGCCGGGAGGAACGGTCGGTCGAGACCGCGTTGACCACCCGCTCGTAGGGGACGTCCTGGTGGGCGAAGGCCTCCAGGATCCTGCCCCGGACCCGGCCGAGCAGCTCGGCCAGCGTCGGGTCGCCGGACAGGTCGCTGCGCACGGCGAGGGTGTTGAGGAAGCATCCGAGCATGGAATCGAGCTCCGGCAGATCACGGTTGGCGCTGGGGATGCCGACCACGATGTCCGTCTGGCCGCTGTACCGGCTGAGCAGCACGTTGAGCAGCGTGAACATGGTCATGAACGGAGTGGCGTTGTGCTCCCTGGACAGCTCGCGGATCCTGCGCGACACCGCTCGGGGCAGCTCGATGTCCACCGACGCCCCCTGGCTCGTGCCGCTCTCCCGGGGCGGCAGGTCGGTCGGAAGGTCCAGCACGGGGAGCGGGCCGCGCAGTCGGTCCTTCCAGTGGTCCAGTTGGCGTTCGAGCGTGGTCCCGGTGACCGTGCGCCGCTGCCAGGCGGCGTAGTCGGCGTACTGCACCGGCGGCTTCACGGCCGCCGGGATCCCGCCGTCGGCGGCGGCGGCGTAGAGCTCCAGCAGCTCGGCCATGGCGAGTTCGAAGGAGTACACGTCGGTGATGATGTGGTGCAGGTTGATGAGCAGGACGTGCCAGTCCTCGTCCAGCCGGTACAGCTCGACCCGGAGCAGGGGCCCCCGCTCCACGTCGAACGGCCGCTGGGCGGAGTCGAGGAGCAGACCGGCCAGAACCTGCTCCTGCTTCTCCTCCGGCTCGTCCCGGAGGTCGACCACGGTCAGCGGCAATTCGGCCTTGGCCTGAATCACCTGCTCGGGGATGCCGTCGACCGCCTTGATGGTGGTGCGGAAGACCTCGTGCCGGTCGACCAGCGCCTGGACGGCCTGCCCCAGGGCCGTGATGTCGAGCGGGCCCACGAGCTCGTTCGCCATCGGGATGTTGTAGCGGGAGCTCGGACCCTGGATGTGCTCGTCGACCCACAGCCGCTGCTGGGTGAACGAGGTGGGCGCGTGGAAGACCTCGCCCGAGCGCCCGTCGAACGGCTCGATGGTCTGTTCCGCCCCGGGCTCCGTCTCCCGCATCGCCTCGATGGCCGCGGTCAGCTCGACGAGGGTCTGTGCGTCGAAGAGCACGCTGAGCGGAATCCGGATGCCCAGCTCCTCGCGCAGCTGGCTGATCGCTCTGGCACCTTGCAGTGAATTGCCGCCCAGCGCGAAGAAGTTGGCGTCAGGACCGGATATCTCGGTGTGCAGGACAGCCGTCCACACATCCGAGACGACGTCCATCACGGACCGCTGCGACATGTCGTTCCACCTAAATCCGTCGATCGAGAGGATGGTTGTTTCGAAGGGCTTCGGGTCAGTGGCCGTGCTGCCGGGGCACGGCGGCGAGCCGCCCGGCGATCTCGGCGAGCACGGCCGGACGGGCGGAGTGCAGGAAGAAGTGGCCTCCGGGAAACATCCGCAGGTCGAAGCCGCCGGCTGTGAGCTCGCCCCAGCGCGGCATCGCCGCGATGCCCGCGGGATCGTCCTCGGTCCCGCCGAACGCCGTGACCGGGCAGGTCAGCAGCGGCCCGTCGGTGAACCGGTAGGTCTCGACCACCGCGAGGTCGGCCCGGATCACCGGGAGCATCAGGCGCATCAGTTCCGGGTCCGCCAGAACCGCTTCCGGTGTCGCGGACCAGGAGCGCAGTTTCCCGATCAGCTCCTTCTCCGGACCGGCGTGGTACGCGCTCTCCTTCCGGGCTTGGGGCGGTACGCACCCCGAGACGAACAGCCGGGTGGGTGAGCCGATCTCCATCCGCTGCAGGGTGCGGGTGAGGTTCCAGGCCATCAAGGCGCCCATGCTGTGTCCGAAGAATGCGAACGGACGGTTCAGGTGCTGGATGACCGAGGGCACCAGGACGTTGAGCGCCGCGCCCATCCGGTCGAACAGCGGGGCGCCCAACTGGTCTTCTCTGCCCGGAAGTTGTACCGACCACGGCTCGATGTCGGCGGGCAGGGCGGCGGCCCAGTCGCGGAACACCGAGGCACCGCCGCCGGCGTACGGGAAGCAGAACAGCCGCGTGGCCGCCTGTGGCCGCTCGGCGAGCGGCCTGACCGTCACCCTCATCGGCCGGTCCCGCCCGCCGTCTCCCGGCGCAGGGTCAGCGGACGCATGTCCGTCCACACCTCGTCGATGTGCGCGAGACAGGCCTCCTTCGAGCCCCGCTCGCCCGTCTCCCGCCAGCCGGCGGGCAGCTCGCGGCCCTGCGGCCAGATGGAGTACTGCTCCTCGGAGTTGATCACCACGACGTAGCCGTCGTCGTCACGCTGTCCGTCCATGGGCCCTTCCTTTCGGTGAGATGGCGCAATACCGGCTCAGGCGTTCGGCGTCCCGGGCCGGGAGGCTCGCAGGGCCCCCAGCCGACGACGGCCGGCGGGTACGGTCCGCGCCGCCCGCCGGGCCCGCGCCAGCGGCTCCGCCAGGGCGGCCAGCGAGACCGTCACGTCCTCGACGACCGTCCGCAGGACGGCCAGAAAGGCCGACCGGACCTCCTCGGCCTCGGACTTCGCCAGCCGTCGGGAGTTGTAGTTGAGCCGCAGACTGAGCCGGTCGCCGTCCGGCTTGCCGAACAGGCAGAGGTCGAGCTGCGAGGTCTGCCGGGCCGGGGGCAGGAAGTCCGCGAACTGGAAGGAGGTCGAGAAGACCGGGTTCCGGCCGGGTCGGGATTCCACATCGAGCTTCTCGAGCAGCAGGGTGAACGGATAACGGCTGTGCGCATAGGCGCCGATGCTCACGGCTCTGGTCCGGCGCACGACCTCTTCGAAGGGGTCCGCACCCGACATCCGCACCCGGACGGAGAGCGGGTTGACGAAACTGCCGAACATGCCGTTCAACTCCTTGGTGTCCCGGCCGGAGAACGGGACGCAGACCACGATGTCGTCGTCGGCGCTGATGTCTCGCAACGCGACCGCGTAGACGCTGAGCAGCAGGATGTGCGGCGTGACGCGCAGCTTCTTGACCAGTGCCGCCAGCCCTGCGGCCGTGTCGGCCTCGACGTCGAACTCCAGCGTCTCGTTCACCACCTCATCGGCGGGCGCGTCGTAGTCCCCGATGCGCAGCCGCGGCAGCGGGGCGGCCAGCTGGTCGAGCCAGTACACCTCCATGGCCTTGCTCCGGTCGCTCGCCAGCCACTCCCGCCGGCCCCGTACGAAGGCGTCGTAGGTCGTCGGGAGTGGGGGCAGCTCCGGCTCTCCATCCGCGGCGAAAGCTCGGTAGCAGAGCAGCAGTTCGCGTATGAGGATGCCCATGCTGGTGCCGTCCGCGATGATGTGGTGCACGTTCACGTAGAGGCAGTGGTGGTCGGCGGCCAGCTTGAACACCTTGAACCGCACCGGCGGGGTGGCGAGTTCGTCGAAGGGGGTCGCGTTCTCGTCCCGGACGCGCCGATTCAGTTCGGCCGTCGGATCAGCCGCGCCGGTCAGGTCGACGAGCGGTACGTCCGGGTCGAATTCGGGCAGGACACGCTGGCGCGGACCCTCCGGAGTGTCCCGGAAGGACAGCCGCAGCGCTTGGTGCCGGTCCGTCAGGAAGGCTGCGGCACGGCGCACGGCGACGATGTCCACCGCCTCGTACAAGTGCTGCCAGTGCGGAAGGTTGGATTCCGCCCGGCCCTCGTCCAGCTGATGCTGGAGCCACAACCCCCTTTGACCGTTCCACAGTTCGAACCAGGCCCTGTCACCCTCGAAATCGTAGGGGTCTTCCACTTGGCCAGCCAATCTTCACATCAATGGTTTACAGAATTCCCGGACCGACGTGACCGATTCAGAGAGGATTTCCACTGCTTCCGAGGATTTCAATGGGACGGGCCGGAGGTGCACGGCCGACCCGGAACGGCGCTCGCGGCCTGGACCAGCCCGTCCGCCACCCGCCACCGCCCCTCGAAGAAGACCGGGCCGGCCCCGTCGGCCGTCGACTCCGAAGCCGGCAGCTGGGCGGTGAAGGTCCCGTTCTCCGGGTCGAGGACGACTTCGGCGTCGACGAAGTCGAGCACGATGCCGCCCAGGGGGTACCACGCCTTGTAGACGCTCTCCTTGACGGCGAAGAGCAGCGTGTCCCAGTGCACCTCCGCGTCCCGGCGGAGGAGCTCCGCGAGGTGGCGCCGTTCGGCTTGCGACGTGATCAGGCGCAGGCCCCCGTCGGGCAGCGGCTGGTGGACCTCCGCGTCGATACCGAGGGAGCGGAATGGCCCGGCCCGGGCGACCGCGGCCGCCCGGTAGCCCGAGCAGTGGGTCATGCTGCCGACCACGCCGCACGGCCACTGCGGTGCCCCCGCCGTGCCCCGGAGGATCGGGGCCGGGGGGATGCCGAGCCGACCGAGGGCGGTTCGGGCACAGTGCCTGACGGTGGCGAACTCGCGGCGCCTGGCGACCGGTGACCTGGCAACCGCCTCGGCCTCCCCCGGCTGCAGCGGGACGTCGGGCAGATCACCGTGCGCCTCCTCGACCTCCACGCCGGGCGGCAGGAGGGTGATCACGAGGCGGCCCCGTCGAGTTCGGCCGTCACGGCTTCCACCGCTTCCGGGGTGGGTACGTCGACGGCGTCACGCTCTACGAGGGCCGGCTGCACGGCTCCTCCTTCTCCCCGGTGGCCAGCAGGTTGGTGAGCAGGACCTTCACGGCAGGCGCGTGGAACAGCTCCTCCGCCGTCACATCGACCCGGTGCACCGCCCCGGAGCCCGGCCAGTCGAGCGCCTCGCTCAGCAGGACGTGGGTGGGAGCCGGCGGGGCCTGCGGGGGCACCGCCGCGGTCAGAGTGAAGCTGAGCCAGGCCCGCTGCCCCTCGGTCAGTTCGACCAGGATCTCCTCGTCGAGCCCGGGCGAGCAGCCGACGATCACCGAGAGCAGGAAGGAGCCGGCCAGGGTGAGCGCGTCACCGGACGGCAGGCCGGTGATCACGGGCACCTCGGCGGACTCGTCCATGGCCAGGGCGAGGTCGTCCAGCAGTTCCTGAGGAGTCTTGGGATCGGCCGGTGCCGGGTCGAGCACGATGAGCGGGACGTCCGGCCCGGGCAGCGCCTCCACCAGCGCCGAGGCCAGGCCGACGGCCGAACAGTAGGCCAGCACCGCGACCGGGAGCGGCCCGGCGGCGGTGATCCGCTCGGCCCAGTGGGCGGCCTGCTCGGCCGTCCCGACGACTCCGTCGGCGAGGCCGGGGTAGTGCAATGGGTCGATCCTGAGGGTCCGCTCCTGCCAACCGTCGGGCAGGATGGCGCCGAAGGTCCTCCGGGGCACCTCGTTCCCGAACTCCAGTATGACGAGGGGCCGTTGGTCCTGCATCACTCTGCACTCCTGACGGCTTCGTCGACCTCGGCGGAGAAGTCCGCGAGGACCGGATGGTTGAAGATGGCCTGCAGCCCGATCTTGATGCCGAACTGCTCACGTGTCCGGGACACCGCCCGGGCGGCGATCAGCGAGTGCCCACCGATCTCGAAGAAGCTGTCCCCGGAGCGGGGGAGGTTCCCGGTCAGCTCGGACCAGATCTCGGCGATCCGCGCCTCGGTGGCGCCGAGGGGGGAGGGCTCGGCCGCGGCTGCGACCGGAGTGTCCGGCAGGGCCTTCCGGTCGATCTTGCCGTTGGGTGTCAGCGGCATCGCGACGAGCCGGTGCAGCCCGGTGGGGAGCATGTACGCGGGCAGCCGACCGGTCAGTGCGGCGCGGATGTCGCCCGGCTCGGCCTCGCCGCAGAAGAAGGCGCGCAGCGATCCGCCGTCCTGGTCCGGCACGTGGACGACGGCCGTCTGGTCCACTCCGGGAACGGCCAGGATCTCCTGCTCGACCTCGGCCGGCTCCACCCGGTGACCGCGGATGCTGACCTGGGCGTCCCGCCGCTCGACGAACTCCAGCTCGCCGTCGGCCGTCCAGCGGCAGAGGTCGCCGGAGGAGTACCAGCGGTTCTCGTCCTGGTCGGCGACGAACCTGCGGCCGGTGAGCTCCGGGTCGCCCCGGTAGCCGAAGGCCAGGACGTCGCCTCCGATCAGCAGTTCCCCGGGCACACCGGGCTCGGCGACCTCGACCCCGTCGGCATCCACCAGCCGGACCTTCGCGCCGGCGATGGGGCGTCCGATCACCGGCGCGCCCTCGGTGGGGCAGCGGCGCAGGTCCGCGCTGGCGGTGGTCACCACGGTGGCCTCGGTCGGCCCGTAGTGGTTGAAGACCGCGGCGGGGAAGCCGGCCGGCGGGCTCACCCGAAGACGGTCCCCGCCGGTCAGCAGGACGGCCAGGCCGACGGGCGGGGCCGGGAGGGCGAACAGTTGCTCGGCGAGCGGGGTACTCAGGAAGCAGTGCGTGATGGCGCTCCGCTCGATGAACTCGGCGATCACCGCGCTGTCGACGATCAGCCGCTCGGTCGGCAGCACCAGCGTCGCCCCGCTCGCGAGAGCCGCCCAGACCTCCCAGACCGTGGCGTCGAACCCCAGCCCGGCGAAGGCTCCCACCCGCACCCCGGGCCGGGTGCCGTAGGTCTCCCGGTGCCAGGACACCAGGTTCGCCAGGCCCGCGTGGCCGACCTCGACGCCCTTGGGCGTACCGGTCGAACCGGAGGTGTAGATGACGTAGGCCAGCGGGGCCGGCGACACCGACGCCGGGGCCGCCCCGGTGCTGTCGAGTACCGGAACACCCGCGGGCACCCGTCCGGCGAGCCCCTCCTGCGCGAGCACGGCCACCGGCCGGGCGTCGTGCAGGATCGCCTCCACCCGGCCGTCCGGCAGTGCCGGGTCGAGCGGCAGGTACGCGGCACCCGCGAGCCAGCTTCCGAGCTGTGCCACGATGCCCTCGATGCCGCGCTCGAAGAGCAGACCGACGAGGCAACCGCTCCGGTGGCCCTCGGCCTGCCGTATGCGTCCGGCCACCGCGGCAGCCGCGTCCCAGAACTGACGGTAGGTGAGCTTCTGCTCGCCGCACTCGACCGCGACCACGTCCGGATGCGCGTCGACGATCGCGCCGAGCATCCGGACCACCGTCCGTTCGTTCACGATTCCCTGCATCAAAGACCACTCCTGTCCCCGGCAAGCAGTTCCTGGTCCGCCCGGGCGACGCGCTCCACCACGTCCCTGTCGCCCCGGTGATCCTGGTGGGTGAGGAACTGGCGGAGGTGGTGCCGCGACACCCGCTCCCCACCGATGAGGCTGTCCGCCGACTCCGGGGAGCCGCTCGTCACTCGTGTCATCCCAACTCTCCTTTCAGGGATCTGCGGTCGGCCGTCAGGAGGCCGTGCCGCGCACGGCCAGGCGTTCCAGGAGGGTGATGCCGAAGTGCTGCCTCGTCACCGGCGGCCCGTCGAGGGCGAGATCCGCCCACCTGCCGGCGAGGCGCTCCAGTACGATCTCGGACTCCATCCGCGCCAGCCCCGCCCCCAGGCAGTAGTGCGCGCCGAAGCCGAAGCCGAGGTGCCGCCTGATCTCGCGGCCGTAGTCCAGAAGGTCCGGGTCGACGAAGGCGGCCGGGTCGCGGTTGGCCACGCCGAGCATCAGCAGGACGAGATCCCCCTCCGCGATCAGGTGACCGGCCGCCTCCACCGGCGCGGTGGCCACCCGGGCCACCTGCTGGACCGAGGTGTCGAAACGGAGCAGCTCGTCGACCACCGAGCCCGGTTCACCGCTCCGCAGGTCGGCCCAGGCATCGGCGTGCAGCGCGGCCCGAACGGCCTTGCCGATGAAGGTCGAGGTGGTCTCGAACCCGGCGTAGATCAGCAGGCTCGCCGTGGCCCAGACGTCGGCGGCCTCGATGACGCCTCCTCGGTGGGCGTTGCGCAGCAGCCAGAGCCCGGTGCCCTCGCGGACCTCCGAGCGCAGGGCCTCGTCCACCACGTCCGCGATTTCCCGCAAGGCGCGATGACCCCTGGTCCTGACCTCCGGCAGGTAGTCCGCCATCAGCAGCGCCGCGATGTCGGGCGCCCAGTCGTGCAGCCGGGGCGCGACCTCCCCGGGCAGCCCCAGGATCCGGCAGATGACCCGGCTGGAGAGCGGGACGGCGAGTTCCGCCATCACCTCCAGCCCGTCCGTCCGCCCCGCCAGGAGCTCGTCGACGAGCTCTTCCACGACGGGACGCATCGCGGCGAGCCGGTCGGCCGCGAAGAGCGGCGCGACGACCCGGCGGGCCGCCGCGTGCTCGGGGTCGTCGTTGAACATGAACCACCTGCGCACGACCTCTGCGGCCCGCCCCCCGCCCTCTCCCTCC
>NZ_JBIVVI010000090.1:0-13603 GCF_044757675.1 Kitasatospora sp. NPDC091257 | reverse complement strand
GTGGGCGCGGCGGCCTTGCCGCGCCCACCCCGGCCGCCGTCAGCCGGCCAGTTCCTCGCGCAGCAGGCGGGCGGCGCCGACCAGGCTCTCCAGCGAGGCCCGGGTCTCCGTCCAGCCGCGGGTCTTCAGCCCGCAGTCCGGGTTGACCCAGAGCCGCTCCGCCGGGATCGCCGCCAGGCCCGCGCGCAACAACGAGACGGCTTCGTCGGTGCTCGGGACGCGCGGGGAGTGGATGTCCCAGACGCCGGGGCCGACCTCGCGCGGGTAGCCCGCCTCGGCCAGCTCGCCGGCCACCTCCATGCGGGAGCGGGTGGCCTCCAGGGAGATGACGTCGGCGTCGAGTTCGTCGATCGCGGTCATGATCGCGCCGAACTCGGCGTAGCACATGTGGGTGTGGATCTGGGTGTCCGTGCGGACGCCGGAGGTGGCGAGGCGGAAGGCCTCGGTGGCCCAGGCCAGGTACGCCGGGCGGGCGGCGGCCCGCAGCGGGAGGGTCTCGCGCAGCGCCGGCTCGTCGACCTGCACGACGGCGGCGCCGGCCGCCTCCAGGTCGACGACCTCGTCGCGCAGGGCGAGGGCCACCTGCCGGGCGGTGTCGGCGAGCGGCTGGTCGTCGCGGACGAAGGACCAGGCGAGCATGGTGACCGGGCCGGTCAGCATGCCCTTGACCGGGCGGTCGGTCAGGCCCTGCGCGTAGCCGAACCAGTCGGTGGTCATCGGGTGCGGACGGGAGATGTCCCCGGCCAGCACCGGCGGGCGCACGTACCGGGTGCCGTACGACTGGACCCAGCCGTGCCGGGTGGCGAGGTAGCCGGTGAGCTGCTCGGCGAAGTACTGGACCATGTCGTTGCGCTCGGGCTCGCCGTGCACCAGGACGTCCAGCCCGGCCTTCTCCTGGTAGGCGACGACCTCGCGGACCTCCGCCTCCATCCGCTCCCGGTAGGCCGGGGCATCGATCCGACCCACCGTCAGATCGGCGCGGGCGGTGCGCAGTTCGGTGGTCTGGGGAAAGGAGCCGATGGTGGTGGTCGGCAACAGCGGCAGCCCGAGCCGGGCGCGCTGGGCCTCGGCCCGCTGCGGGTACGCCTGGGCGCGCCGGGTGTCGTCGGCGGTGACGGCGGCGGCGCGGGCGCGCACCGCCGGGTCGCGGGTGATCGGGGAGTTGGCGCGGGAGGCGAGGTCGGCGCGGTTGGCGGCGAGCTCGGCGGTGATCGCGCCGGTGCCCTCGCGCAGGCCCCGGGCGAGCAGTGCCGCCTCGCCGGCCTTCTGTCGGGCGAAGGCCAGCCAGCGGGCGATCTGCGGGTCGATGTCGCGCTCCGCGGCGGCGTCGATCGGCACGTGCAGCAGCGAGCAGGACGGCGCCACGTCGACGGTGCCGGCGAGGCCGAGCAGGGTCGCCAGGGTCACCAGCGACTTCTCCAGGTCGTTGATCCAGATGTTGCGCCCGTCGATCACCCCCGCCACCAGCCGCTTGCCGGGCAGACCGCCGGCGGCGGCGAGGTCCTCCAGGTTGGCGGCGGCCGGGCCGGTGAAGTCCAGCGCCAGGCCCTCGACCGGGGCCTTGGCCAGCACCGGCAGCGCCTCGCCGAGCCGGTCGAAGTAGCTCGCGACCAGCAGCTTGGGCCGCTCGGTGAGACCGCCCAGCTCGCGGTAGGCGCGGGCAGCCGCGTTGAGCTCGGCCGGGGTGCGGTCCTGCACCAGCGCGGGCTCGTCCAGCTGCACCCACGCGGCGCCGGCGGCACGCAACTCGGCCAGCAGCCGGGCGTAGACGGGCAGCAGCCGGTCCAGCAGGGTGATCGGCTGGAAGTCCGCGCCCACCCCGGGCGCCGGCTTGGCGAGCAGCAGGTAGCTGACCGGCCCGACCAGCACCGGCCGGGCGGCGTGGCCGAGCAGCAGCGCCTCGCGCAGCTCGCCGACCGCCTTGGCCGGGTTCGCGGCGAACACCGTGTCCGGGCCCAACTCCGGTACCAGGTAGTGGTAGTTGGTGTCGAACCACTTGGTCATCTCCAACGGAGCGACGTCCTGGTTGCCGCGCGCCATCGCGAAGTACCCGGCCAGCGGGTCGGCGTCGACCGCCTCCCGGTGCCGCGGCGGGATCGCGCCGACCGCCACGGTGGTGTCCAGCACGTGGTCGTAGAGCGAGAAGTCGCCGGTCGGCACTTCTGCGACCCCCGCCTCGACGAGCTGCGCCCAGTTCGTCCGACGCAGGTCGGCGGCGGTCGCCAGCAGCGCCTCGGCCGCGACCGCGCCCTTCCAGTACCCCTCGATCGCCTTCTTCACTTCACGGCCCCGGCCCTGGCGGGGGTAGCCGTGGGCGGTGGCGACGCTCGCCGCGGCTGCGGACTTCGTGGTCAAGGGACTCTCCTTCGCGAGTCTGGATCCTCAAGTGCCCGGTGACGGCACGAGGACGCGAAGGGATGACGGACCGGACGGACGACCGCACCCGTGCGCGGCTCCGCCCGATATGGTCGCCGACCCGCCCACGAGGTCACCGGATGGCCGCGCGCGAACGCTCGCGCACGGGCAGTGGCAGGTCTTCGGACTCGCGGGCACACCCACCTCGGCCGAAACCGGGGCGGACACCTACTGGCCGTCGCTTCCCAGACCCGTCCCGGGTCCAGTGCGTATGACGGCGGTCGTTCCCACTCACCGCTGCGGGGCAGTCCCGGATTCCCACCGGGTTCCCTCTTGCGACGCGCCTGCCTGGCGGACAGGGCGAACCAGCTGCACCGCCAGCTTAGGGGCAAACCCTCGGCGTCGAGGCGGAAATCCCGCAAGGCGTCCGCGTGGTGAGACGCAGACTCCGCGCCCGGCCCCGGGCGGCGCACCCGGGGGCGGACGGCAGAATGTCTCCCATGCGGCACATCTTCGTCATCGGCATCGGCGCGGGCGACCCCGACCACCTCACCCTGCAGGCGGTCAAGGCGATCGGTCGCACCGACGTCTTCTTCATCCTCGACAAGAGCGAGGAACGGCAGGACTTGATCGGGCTGCGTCGCCGGATGCTGGCCGACCACGGACGGCCCGGGCACCGCGTGGTCGAGGCGCCGGACGCCGAACGGGACCGCGCCACCCCCGCGTACGCGGCCGCCGTGGACGACTGGCGCGTCCGCCGCGCCGATCTGGTCGAACGGCTGGTCGCCGAGCACCTCGGCCCGGGCGAGAACGGCGCCTTCCTGGTCTGGGGCGACCCCGCCCTCTACGACAGCGTCATCGCCGTGGTGGACGACGTGTCGAACCGGGGCGGCGTGCCCTTCGCGTACGAGGTGGTCCCGGGCATCAGCAGCGTCTCCGCGCTCGCCGCCCGGCACCGCACCACGCTGACCCGGGTCGGCCGGCCGGTGCAGATCACCACCGGCCGCCGCCTCGCCGAGGGGTTCCCCGAGGGGGTGGACGACGTGGTGGTGATGCTCGACGGCCGGGCCGCCTTCGCCGGGATCGACCCCGAGGGGCTGGAGATCCGCTACGGCGCCTACCTCGGCACCCCCGACGAGGTGCTCGTCTCCGGTCCGCTCGCCGAGGCCGCCCCTCGCATCCGCGAGCTGCGTGAGCGGGCCCGGGAGCGCAAGGGCTGGATCATGGACACCTACCTGCTGCGACGCTCGGACGGCTGACCCGACGCCTGCCCCACGCCTGCCGGACACCTGCCGGGCGCCCGGCGCCGGGCGCCCGGCGATCCGGGCGTCGCCGACGGCGATGGCGGAGCAGTTCCCGAACAGCCCGCACGATCGGCGTGCGGGCCTGCGAAGAACGGCGATTGACGGACCATCAAGGGCAGTGGGCCCCGGCGGTCGGCAGCACGGCAGCGGAACGGGAACAGCGGCCCGGACTCATGCATGCCGTCTCCGTCCTCGCGGAAAACACGGATCACCCGCGGCCGGTGTCCCGACTCCCGGATCCACGCCCGCCGCGTCGGGCGGCAGCCCTCAGTCCAGGAGCTTCGCCATCACCCGGTCGAGCGCGCGGAGGTCCTCCGGCGGCAGCGCGAGCAGCGCGTCCGGCGGCGTGGCGAGGATCCCGGTGGCGAGCGCGGCCTTGGCCTCGCCCTCCTCGGTGAGGTGGACCAGCTTGGAGCGCCGGTCCGCCGGGTTGGTGATGCGCTCGGCGAGCCCGCGCCGCGCCAGGTCGTCCACGATGACGCTGGTGTACGGCGGGTCGGCGGTCAGCCGCTCGGCCAGCTCCCGCAGGGTGATCGGGCCGGCGGCGAGCCGGCGCAGCGCCCTGACCCGGCTGAAGCTCATGCCGAGGGCTTCGGCGACGGTCCTGCGGCGGTCGTGGCGCTCCAGCACGAGCGCGTACATCCCCTGCCAGACCCGGGCCGCCGTCGCGGCGTCCGTCCCGCCCCCCTCCGGGTGCCCACCGGTGTCGAGGCGCTCCATCAGGCGTCCACCGTCTCCTTCGTCTCCGTGCTTCCCTCGGCCGCCTCCTCGGCGGCGAGCCGCCGCGCCGTGCGCTCGGCCGTCGCCCGGGCCCAGCGGCCGGAAGTGAGCGTACCGGTGACCAGCACGGCGGCGCCGCAGCCGGCGATGATCCACCATGCCGTCCGGGCCGCCCCGGTGAAGGCCGCCGGGTCCGCGAGGGCGCTGCCGGCCATCAGGGCGCCGGTGACCGCGACGCCCAGGGACTGGCCGACCTGTCGGCTGGTGGAGGCCACCGCCGCCGCCACCCCGGCCTGCGAGCGGGGCATCCCGGAGACGGCGGTGTTGGTGATGGGCGCGTTGACCAGGCCGAAGCCGGTACCGAAGAGCAGGAAGGCGAGGACCAGCAGCCAGGTCGGCAGGTGCTCGGAGTAGCCGACCGCCTGGAGCACGGCGCTCGCGGTCAGCGCCGCCCCGGCCAGCAGCAGCGGCGTGCGCGGCCCCCGGGCGGCCACCATCCGGCCGGACAGCGGCGCGGTGAGCAGCGACATGACCGCCATCGGCAGCATGAACAGTCCGGCGTGCAGCGGGTCGAGCCCGCGGACGTCCTGGAGGTACAGGGAGGTGAGGAAGAGGAAGCCGCCGAGGCCGGCGAAGGCGGCGACCGCGATGACGGTGGCGCCGGAGAAGGGCGCGGAGCGGAAGAACCGCAGGTCGATCAGCGGGTCGGTGCGCCGGGGTTCGTACCGCAGCAGGCCCAGCAGCGCGCCCAGGGAGGCCGCCGTGCAGCCGAGCACCACGGGCGAGGTCCAGCCGCGCTCCGGTGACTCGATGATCGCGTAGGTGAGGGCGGCGAGCACGACGACGACCAGCAGCTGGCCGACCGGGTCCACCCGGCGGGTGCGGGCCTCCCGCGACTCCGGCACGTAGCGGGTGGTGAGGAAGAGGGCGGCCAGGCCGATCGGGACGTTGATCCAGAAGATCGCCCGCCAGCCGGCCGACTCCACCAGCGCCCCGCCGATGATCGGCCCGGCGGCCATGCTGATGCCCACCACGCCGCTCCAGACGCCGATCGCCCGGGCGCGCTGCCGGGAGTCGGTGAAGGTGTTGCTGATGATCGACATGGCGACGGGGTTGAGCATCGATCCGCCGACCGCCTGGAGCATCCGCGCGGCGATCAGCCAGCCGAGCCCGGGGGCCAGGCTGCACAGCAGGGAGGCCGCGGTGAACACCACCAGTCCGATCCGGAACACCCGGCGGCGGCCGATCCGGTCGGCGGTCGAGCCGGAGAGCATCAGCAGGCTCGCCAGCACCAGGGTGTAGGCGTCGACCGTCCACTGCAGGCCGGACACCGTGGTGTCCAGGTCACGCCGGACGGCGGGCAGGGCCACGTTCAGGATGGTGTTGTCGAGGCTGACGATCAGCAGGCTCATGCAGCAGATGGCGAGCACGAGCCAGGGCCGCGGTCGAGCGGCATCGGGCATGGCGAACGCTCCAGAGTTATTTGTGTTGTTGTAATCATTGTGATGCTACAACTAATCCGGGCGGCGGCTCCACCCCCGACCGGCCCCGGACAGCGCAACGGCCGCGCCCCGCCGATCTCCTCGACGGGGCGCGGCCGCTGGGGGCCCGCGGATCAGGCCTTCTTGACCACGCCGGACTTGAGCTGCATGGCACCGAAGCCCTCGATGCGGCAGTCGATGTCGTGCCCGTCGACGCCGTCCACCAGGCGGATGTTGCGGACCTTGGTGCCGGCCTTGATGCCGGAGACGCTGCCCTTGACCTTCAGCGCCTTGACCACCGTCACGGTGTCGCCGTCGCTCAGCACGTTGCCGACGGCGTCCTTGATCACGCGCTCACCGGCCGGCGCGCCGGCCTGGTCGCCGCCGCCGGGCACCCACTCGTGGGCGCACTCGGGGCAGACCATGAGGGCGTTCATCTCATAGGTGTACTCACTGGAGCACTGCGGACACGGGGGAAGGTTGTCGCTCATGTGTTCAGGATATCCAGCTGTTCGGAGCTGATCCGGGCACGAGTGAGGAGGTCAGCGGGGGTGCCGGCACCGGTCGGCCGCCGCTTCCGGTGGGCACGGGGTCATGCCCGGCGGCCGCACCCGCCCGGCCTTCCCCACCCGCCTCCGCCGCCGGGCCGTCACCCGCCCAGCGGCGCGGGCAGCGGACGGGAGTGCAGGACGTACAGCCGGGAGACCGCCCGCGTCACCACCACGTACAGCCGGTGCAGGCCGCGCGCCTCGGCCTCCACGATGGCGGCCGGCTCCAGCACCACCACGTGGTCGTACTCCAGCCCCTTCACCAGCGAGGCCGGCAGCACCGTCACCCGCGCCGTGGTGCCGACCTGTTCGGCCGCCCCGGTCGGGATCCCCGCCGCGAGCAGCGCCTCGGCGGCCTCCGCCACCGCGCCGTCCGCCGCGATCACCGCGATCGAGCCCTCGCGCTCCAGCGCGGCCCGCACCGCCGCGACCACCGCTCCGCCCAGGCCGCCCCCGGCCACCCGCCGCACCGTCAGCTCCCCGTCCTGCCGCAGCGACACGGCCGGCGGCACGTCCACGTCCAGCGCGCCCAGCAGGGTGTTGGCGAGGGCCGTCACGGCGGCCGGGACCCGGAAGCCGGTGGTCAGCGGCACCACCGCGGCCTGCGGCTTGCCCAGGTGGGCGAGCTGCTCGGGCCAGCTGCGGGCGGCCCACGGGGCGGTCGCCTGGGCGAGGTCGCCGAGAACGGTCAGGGAGCCGAAGGCGCTGCGGCGGGCGATCGCCCGGCACTGCATCGGGGAGAGGTCCTGGGCCTCGTCCACCACGACGTGGCCGAAGCCGGCCGGGCGCTCGATCAGGCCGGCCACCTCGTCCAGCAGCATCAGGTCGTGCTCGGACCACGTGGCGCTCTTCTCCGAGCGCGGCGGCCGGCGCCACAGGATCGCCGCCTGCTCCTCGGGGCCGAGCACCCCCTCGGCGGCCTCGGCCAGCAGGGCGGGGTCGCTCAGCAGCGCGGCGACCACGGCCTCCGGGCGCAGATTCGGCCAGGCGGCCTCCAGGAAGGCGGCCACCGGCCCGCAGCGGCCGATCTTCCGCGACCAGGCGCCGGACCGGACGCCGGTCCGCCGCTCGGCCTGGTCCTGGAGCATCGCCACCACCCGGGTGCGCAGGCTCTCCCGGCCGATCGCGTACGGCGGCGCCTGCTCGCGCAGTTCGGCGACCGTCCGCTCCAGCCGCTCCGGGGGCACCCGCCACCGGTAGGAGCCGTCCGGTACGACCAGCGGCTCCGGGCCCGTCGCCCGGATGCGGCCGTACAGCGCCCGGCGCAGCACCGTCGCCATCCGCGCGTCCTGCTTGACCGCGGCGGCCCGCTCGTCGTCCACGGCGGCGACCGGCCGGGTGGCGACCAGGTCCTCGACGGTGCGCTGGGTGACGTCGATCTCGCCGAGCGCGGGGAGCACCTCGGCGATGTAGCGCAGGAAGGTCCGGTTGGGGCCGATGACCAGCAGGCCGCCGCGCTGGATCCGCTGCGGGAAGCTGTACAGCAGGTACGCGGCGCGGTGCAGCCCGACCGCGGTCTTGCCGCTGCCGGGCGCGCCCTGCACGCAGACCGACTCGCTCAGCTCGCCCCGCACCAGCACGTCCTGTTCGGGCTGGATGGTGGCGACGATGTCCCGCATCGGGCCGGTGCGGGGCCGCTCGATCTCGGCGGCCAGAATGCCGCCGGCACCGCCCTCGCCACCGTCCGCCGCACCGTCGCCCGCCGCACCGTCACCCGCCGCGTCGCCGTCCGCCGGGCCGTGCCCGCCGTCCGCGCCGAGGGGTTCGTCCTCCAGCCCGGTCAGCTCCTCCGGTGCGCCCAGGCTCCACGGCGCCCAGCCGAACCGGCGGCGCCGCGCGAGCCCGAGCGGGGCGTGGGCGCTCGCCTGGTAGAACGCCCGGGAGACCGGGGCCCGCCAGTCGACCACCAGCGGCGGCACCGTCGGATCCTCGGAGATCCGCCGGCGGCCCACGTAGTAGCGCTGTCGCCGGTGCTCCCCGGCCTCCGCGGTGTCGGCGAAGTCGAGGCGGCCGAAGAAGGACGGGCTCTCCGGCAGCTCCGTCATCCGCTTGGCGCGGGTGCGCAGGTACCGGCCGAGCGCCTCCGCGCCGGCACCGTCGCCGGAGACGTCCTCCGCGGCGGCGACCTGGTGGCCCGCGTCCTCGACCTGCCGGGCCGTCGCGACCCGGCAGACCTCGACGTAGGCCCGCTCCCGTTCCAGTTCGCCGTCCAGGTTCCGGATTTCCGAGGTCATCGTTCGCGCCCCTTCCCGCACAACGGGCTCATCTGCCGCTCGGAGTCCAGCATAACTTAACTCAGTAAAAATACTGACTCGGTTGCTGCTCCAGGGGGCGGGTTCGGCCCGGGCGCCTCAGGACACCAGGGGCGCCTCCTCCAGCTCGGTCAGCGTCACGGTGCACAGGCCACCGCGCTCCGCCCGGACGTCGGTGACCTCCAACTGCGTGCCGGGCAGCAGGATGAACTCCTCCTCGCCGGTGAACGCCGAGAAGTTCCTGATGCCGGCGGCCCGCACCGGACGCACCTCGAACAGCGTCCGCTTGCCCCGGCTGCCCAGGAAGGACCGCGCGACCCCGAGCTCGGAGGTGCAGGAGGAGACGCCCCACCACGTCACCGTCCTCCCGAGCGGGTACTGCCGCCGCAGGTCCAGCGAGACCCCGCGCCACAGCGGCGCGGTGCGGACGGGCAGCCGCGACACCGCCGCGAACAGCAGCCGCAGGTACGGCAGGTAGGGCACCAGCCGGCTGCGGTCCGGCGAGCGCAGCACCGCGTTGATCTCCCGGTAGAACGCGGACTCGCAGGTGTACAGGTACAGCGCGGCGATCTCGTCGGCGGACAGGCCGGTGGCCGCCTCGTCCGCCCGCCGCTTGCCGAAGTCGTGCGACAGCGACACGTGCCGGTCCAGGCCGCGCAGCAGCTCGGCGACCGGCGACACCGCCTCCCGGAAGCCCGTCGGCGGGGTGTCGAACACACCGGTGATCGCCGGCAGGACGAGGCCCTCGTCCTTCACCCCGGCGAGTCGGTCCAGGTAGAGCTGGTGCAGCTCCATGGTGGAGGCGATGAAGGCACCCATCCGCTCGGCGACCCCGGCCTCCGCCCCGCCGCCCTGCGCCGACGGCGCGTTCCACCCCGTGCTGGGCAGCCAGTCGACCTCGTCGGCACCGAGCGAGGCCAGGGCGGCGTTCACCGTGGCGAAGTGCTCGCCGTCGCAGAAGATGTCGCCCTGGGCCGCCGGGTTGGCGTGGTCGATGTGGCGGACCTCGACCTCGGGGTACTTCTCCTGCAGCCGCAGCACGACGTTCTTCAGGCTGCGGGCGTGCGCGCCCCACCAGGCGAAGACCACGTAGCGGTCCTCCTCGGCGGCCCGCTGCTTGGCGCGGAGGATCTCCTCGACGATCCGCTCGGCGACCGGCCGCCAGAACCCGGTGTGCTCGTCCGGCCCCATCGCGCCGTCGCTGCTCGCGGTGAGCGCCGCGTTCAGCAGCAGCACGCCCTGGGTCAGCATCGCCTGGAACCACTCCGGCGGCTGGACCGTCTCCTGCTTCTTCAGCAGCGCCCGTATGTCGGCGATCGGCGTCTTCTTGGGGATGCCGTACTTCCACATCGCCGCGGCCTTGATCAGGCAGCGGATGCTGATCACCCGGCCGAACTGGCTGTCCTTCCAGTCGTGGAAGGTGTTGTCGAACATCGCGATGCCGGTGGCGCTCTCCGGCCTCGGGTACGGGTTCTGGCCGAAGACGACGACCTTCCACCGGTGCGGCGCGTGCGGCTTGAGCGCCTGGAAGGTCAGCTCGCGGACCGGGACGACCTCCGGGCCGCGGCCCGGGCCGATGAACGAGGCCGCACCGGGCTGCGCCTCGATCACCGGCTTCAGCAGCGGCAGCCACGGCTCGCCGCCGCCCGTGAAGAGGTCGGCGAGGGCGAGCGGGTCGCTCGGGTCGGGCTGGGTGGCGGGGGTGTCGACAGCGCTCATGGTGGTGCAACTCCGGCTGATCGGGACCGTACGAATGTCAGACGAACGGCAGGTGATGGACCGTCAGCTTCCCTGGCGGACACCACAGTCCTACCAGCAGGGTCCGACAGTCCGGCCCGCGCCGACCGGCCGCCGACCGGCGCGGGCGAGGTGCCGACGGGACGCCGACGGAGCCCGGACGGAGCCCGGACGGATTGTCAGTGCCGGGCGCTAGCTTCGTCGGTGTCACCAAGAAACCGGCCCACCGGGCACCCCCGACCGACAGGAGCCCAGCATGACCACGGACCGCACCGAGCCGCCGCTCAAGGTGGTGCTGACCGACCTCAACGCGACGGTCGTGGAGTCCTGGCGGGCGGCCTTCGCCGACGTCCCCGGGATCGACATCCGGCACGCCTCGCTGCTCACCGCGAAGGCGGACGCCTGGGTCAGCCCCACCAACTCCCGCGGCCGGATGGACGGCGGAACGGACGCCGCGATCAAGCGCCACCTGGGCGCGGGCATCCAGCTGCGGGTCCAGAAGGCGATCCGCGAGCAGCACGCCGGCAGCCTCCCGGTCGGCAGCGCGGTCTGCGTCCCGTCCGGCGCCGTCAACCCGGCGTTCCTGATATCGGCCCCGACCATGCGGACCTCCTCGCAGAACGTCAGCGAGACCTTGAACGTGGCCCTGGCCTGCGCCGCCGCGTTCCAGGCCGTCCACCGGCAGAACCGGCTGCGGCCGGGCTCGATCCGGTCCGTCGCCCTGGTCGGCATGGGCGCCGCGACGGGCAAGGTCCCGCCCCGGGTCTGCGCCAACCTGATGTGGTCCGGCTACACCCTGTTCAACGACCACCACTTCGAGGACGACGACGACCTGCGCGCCACCGTCCTGGCCCAGTTGGACGACCTCGAAAAGGCGCCCGCCACCGAGCGGGTGCGCATCGTGCCGCCCGCACGCCGCGGTTCGCCCGCCCGCCGGGCCTGACCCCGCCCCGGAGCGGCCACCCGCACCGCCGCCCACCGCCGCACGGCCGCCGTGCGGCGGTGCCGACTCCGCCCCGCTCGCCCCGGCCGCCCTCCGCCCGGCCCCGGCCGGACGCCCGCCCCGCCCCGCCCCGCCCGCGAGCCCTCAGCCCGCCGTGAGCGCCAGCCGGATCCAGCGCTCGGACTCGGCGACCGCCAGCCCCACGTCAAAGGCCTTCGGAGCGGCCGCGGCCTGCACCACCAGCCCCTTGAGCAGCCCCACGAAGGCCAGCGCGAAGGCGCCCGGGTCCACGCCGGGGCGCAGCTCGCCCTCCCGCTGCCCCTGCCCGACCACCTCGGCCGCCCACGCCCGGGTCCGGGCGTCCAGTTCCGCCACCGCGGCGGTCAGCTCCGAGGCCCCCGCGAGCGCCTCCGCGCCCAGCACCACGAAGGCCCGGCCCAGGTCGGTCGGGTTGCGCACGCCCTCCAGGCAGCCGCGCGCGAACCCGCACAGCTCGTCCACCGCGCCCGCCCCGCTGCGCTCCGGCGCGGCCGCCGCCATCGCCTCGGCCAGCGCCGCGCCCTGGAGCCGGGCGAGCAGTGCGGCCTTCGACCCGAAGTAGTGGGTGGCCAGGCCCCGGCTGAAGCCCGCCTCCTCCCCCACCCCGGCCAGCGTGACCCCGGTGCTGCCGTGCTCGGCGATCAGCCGGGCGGCGGCGGCGATCAGCGCGGACTCGGCCCGGGCCCGCCGTTCGGCCTGGGTGCGGCGCGCGGGCGCCTCCCGGAGCGTCCCGGGTCCTCCGGTTCGGCCCTCATCGTGCGTAGACATGCCACCATGCTACGGTGAACTTGCTTGTTGGATAACAAGTAACTTCCGGAGCGGCGAACACTCCCCCGGCCCGCCGCCCCCGCGAGAAGGGAAGTCCTGATGACCGCCACGATGCTCGCCGGCCGGCTCGACGTCGCCAAGGGCGCCTTCGCCGTGGAGGAGGTCCCCGTCCCGGTGCCCGGTCCGGGCGAGGTGCTGATCAAGGTGGAGGCCGCCGGCGTCTGCCTCTCCGACGTCCACCTGATCGAGGGCATGCTCAAGCCGCTCTTCCTCAAGGGCGACAAGGTCACCCTCGGCCACGAGGTCGCGGGCACCGTGCACACCCTCGGCGAGGGCGTGACCACCGCGGCCGTCGGCGACCGGGTGCTGCTGCAGGCCGGCGAGAACCGCGACGGCGTCGTGCACACCCGCGGCGTGGACTACGACGGCGGCTGGGCCGAGTACGCGCTCGCCACCGCCACCACCCTGGTGCCCATACCGGACGAGCTCCCCTTCGAGCAGGCCTGTTTCATCCCCGACGCGGTCTCCACCCCCTGGGCCGCCATCACCGCCACCGGCGCCGTGCGGCCCGCCGAGGCGGTCGGCGTCTGGGGCGTCGGCGGCCTCGGCGCCCACGGCGTGCAGCTGCTGCGGGCCATCGGCGCCTTCCCGATCGTCGCCGTCGACCCGCTGCCGGCCGCCCGTGAGCGCGCCCTGGCCTTCGGCGCCGACGCGGCCCTCGACCCGACCGACCCCGCGTTCGCCCAGCTGCTGCGCGAGGCCACCGGCGGTCGCCCGCTGTCCGCCGCCTTCGACTTCGCCGGGGTCGCCCCGGTGCGCGAGCAGGCCATGGCCACCCTGGGCGAACACGGCCGCCTGGTGCTGGTCGGCCTCACCGACAAGCCGCTGACCGTCACCAACGGCACCCTGGTCAGCTACCTGCGCCAGCAGATCCGCGGCCACTACGGCTCCGAGGGCCAGGACGTCGTCGACCTGGTCAACCTGGTCCGCGGCGGCCGGCTCGACTTCTCCCGCTCGGTGAGCGGCACCTTCCCGCTGGCCGAGGCGGCCCGCGCGGTCGAGGCGCTGGAGCGCAAGGAGGGCAACCCGATCCGCCTGGTGCTCAAGCCCTGACCCGGCCCCGCCGACCCGGCGCCGCACCTCCGGACTGAGCCCGGTGGGTGCGGCGCCGCCTTTTCCCCGGCCGCTCCACCACCGGGACCCGCGGCACCGGGCCCGGCCCCGTCGCCGCCACCTCGGCCGACTCCCGGGACAGCACGCCCCCGCACCTCGACCCCACGCGCCCCGACCCCGGAGCACGCAGCACGCAGCACGCAGCCCAAACGCCCCAACTCCACGCCCCCGCACGGAAAATGGCATGCACGCCACTAGCCAACCGGCCAGTAGCACCCCTACCGTCGACTCTTCCGTGAGACTTCGACGGAGGAGTCCGCCTTGCGTTCACGCCAGCGCCCCC
>NZ_JBIVVI010000089.1:0-13604 GCF_044757675.1 Kitasatospora sp. NPDC091257 | reverse complement strand
GCCCCCCGGCCGCGCGGCCGGGGTGCCGGGCTCCCGTCCCGGGCGCGGTGCCCGGGACGGAACCGGGTCAGAGCTGGGTCAGGCCCGTCAGCCCGGTCGTCCGCACCACGCCGGTGGCGGTCCCGGTGGTGGTCCCGGCCAGGGCGGCCGCCGTGTCGGTGAGGGAGAGCCGGCTGTCCTCGCCCCCGAGGCTGGCCTTGGCCCCGGGGACCACCTGCACCGCGCCGGAGACCAGGCGCGGGTCGATCTCGTCCACCTTCAGCCGGCCGTCGGCGAGCTGGCCGGCGCCGTCCTGGGCGAGCGAGAGCGGCTTGCCGAGGGTGAGCCCCGGGGTCCTGGCGTGCAGCGGCGCGGCCGGGGCGTCCAGCAGCACCTTGCCGAGGTCGGCGCCCTGGTCGACCAGCGGGATCGGCAGGTCGGCCTTGGCGCTCGGGCCGACCCTGCCGGTGGTCAGCTGGGGAAGGATCTGCTCCGGGAGCAGCGCGCCACCGCCGCTGGTGGTCCGGTCGGGCGCCGGCGGCATCAGGAGCGAGGTCGGGATGCCGGCCGTGAGCCGGCTGCCCAGCGGGGCGAGCGGGATGTCCGCCGGGACCTGCTGGGTGGCCAGCGCGTCCTCCAGCGCGCCGACCTGGTCGGGGCCGATCGGGGTGGCGGCGCCGGCCGCTCCTTGGGAGGCGAGCACACCGGCACCGACCGCCAGCAGCATCGCGCCGGCCCGCTGGGAGAACTTCATGCTTTTCACCGTTCTGCTGTCCGTACTGGGGATCACTGGGAAGGGCTGCGGGGCCGCAACCGGAAAGCGATCTGCTCAACGAGTGACCGGGAGTGCGGATTGCGGCCGTTAACCGGTTCGGAGTAATAATCCGATCGGATTCCCTCCGCCGTCGTGCCTCCGGGACTCTTTTCAAAAATCCCCGTAACCTTCCGTGCCGTCGTTCTTTGATCTGGACGTCAGTGACTGCAGACCGGGTCTGAGCGTTCTCAGCGTTGTACGCACGGAATCCAAAGAGCATTTCAGAGAGGGATCTCGCCATGATCCAGAAGTCCTTCGCCGCCGCCGGCCTGGCCGTCGCCGCGCTGGCCGGTGCCGCCGCGCCCGCCTCCGCCATCGGTGACGCGGACGGCGCCGCCGCCTCCATCGAGGGCAACGGCGGTACCAACTTCACGGGCACGGTCGGGAACAACAGCCCGAACTTCCACTTCCTGGACAACCCGAACATCTGCCTGCCGGAGATCCACAACATCGCGGTCGGCGTGCTCGGCGTGGCCGTCCCGGTCGAGGTCCCGATCGCCAACAACGGCGGCAGGCAGTACTGCACCGTCGGCCAGGGCACCCAGAGCCAGGGCGACGGCGGCGTGTCCCACCTGATCGGCTGATCGGTCGCCGCTCCGTTCTCCCTGCACCACCCTCACGATCCACCTACGAATCGCTCCCCGATTCACCCCGAGAGGAAAACCAGAAATGATCAAGAAGTCCCTCGCCGCCGCCGGCCTGGCCGCCGCCGCCTTCGCGATGTCCGCCGGCTCGGCCTCCGCCATCGTCGACTCGGACGGCGCCGCCACCTCCGTCCAGGGCAACGGCGGCACCAACCACACCGGCACCGCCGGCAACGGCAGCCCGAACAACCACGTTCTGGACAACCCGAACATCTGCCTGCCGGAGATCCACAACGTCGCCGTCGCCGTCATCGGCATCGCGGTCCCGGTCGAGGTTCCGGTCCTGAACAACCAGCCGAAGCAGATCTGCAACGTCGGCCAGAACACCCAGTCCACGGGCGACGCGGGTGTCTCGCACCTGATCGGCTGATCAAGGGGCACAGCACGGTCGGAGGGCCCGGGGAGGAACACCTCCCCGGGCCCTCCGGGCTGTGCGGGCGAAGTGTCCGGCCGGCCGCGCCGCAGCGCGGTCCGGACGGGTGAGCGGCGGGCCGGTCCGGCGCGTGGATCGCCGATCAGGACCGCCGGTTGTGATCACGTGTCAGAGCGCCCGCGGGGCGCTCCCAGAGAGAGGGCAGTTCCATGAAGAGCAAGCTGGCCAAGGCCGCCCTGACCGCCGCCGCCGCACTGGCGCTCGCGGGTGCCGCCACCCCGGCCTTCGCCCACGTCGGCCTGGCCGGCGGCGGCGAGTTCGTCGCCTCCGCTGACCAGCCGTTCGTGGCCGGCGGGGGCTTCGGCGTCGCCCACGCCGGTGACGTCGTCGCCGGAGGCTTCGGCGGCGGTGCCGCCACCTCCACCGACGTGATCGGCGGCGGCGCGGGCTTCGCGCACGCCGGCGACGTGGGCATCTGAGTCCACGGCCTGACAGAAACCCGGAAGGCCGGGTCGCTCCCCCACGGGAGCGGCCCGGCCGTCCGCCGTACGGGGTCCGCTACTTGAGCATCGCGGCGGCTTCGAGGGCCCAGTAGGTGAGGATCTGCTCGGCGCCCGCGCGGCGGATCGAGGTGAGCGTCTCCATGATCATCCGCTCCCGGTCGATCCAGCCGTTCGCGGCGGCCGCCTCGACCATCGCGTACTCGCCGGACACCTGGTACGCGGAGACCGGCACCGGGGAGGCGTCGGCGACCTGGCGCAGGATGTCCAGGTAGGCCATGGCCGGCTTGACCATCACCATGTCCGCGCCCTCGGCGAGGTCCTGCGCCAGCTCGCGCAACGACTCGCGGGCGTTGGCCGGGTCCTGCTGGTAGGTCTTGCGGTCGCCCTTGAGCGAGGAGCCGACGGCCTCGCGGAACGGGCCGTAGAAGGCCGAGGCGTACTTGGCGGTGTAGGCGAGGATGCCCACGTCCTGGTGCCCGGCCTCGTCCAGCGCCCGCCGGATCACGGCGATCTGGCCGTCCATCATGCCGGACGGGCCGACCAGGTGGACGCCGGCGTCGGCCTGAACCCGGGCCATCTCGGCGTAGCGCTCCAGGGTGGCGTCGTTGTCGACGCTGCCGTCCGCGGCCAGCACGCCGCAGTGGCCGTGGTCCGTGTACTCGTCCAGGCAGAGGTCCGACATGACCACCAGGGAGTCGCCGACCTCGGAGACCACGTCCCGGATCGCCTGCTGGAGGATGCCGTCCGGGTTGGTGCCCTCGCTGCCGATCGCGTCCTGCACCTGCGGGACGCCGAACAGCATGAGGCCGCCCAGGCCCGCCTCGGCCGCCTCCACCGCGGCCCTGCGCAGGGTGTCCCGGGTGTGCTGGACCACGCCCGGCATCGAACTCACCGGGACGGGCTCGCTGACGCCCTCGCGGACGAACAGCGGCAGGATCAGCTCCGCCGGGTGCAGCCGGGTCTCGGCCACCAGGCGGCGCATCGCCGGGCTCCGGCGCAGTCGGCGCGGGCGTACGTACGGGAATTCAGCGGACACGGCTTCTCTCTCCGAACGGTTGTGCAGTGCCGGGGGCGACGGTCGGCCGCCCCCGGCCATGAGGGGTGTCAGCGGGCCTTGCGGCGCGAGCCGGGACGGCGCTCGCTGGGCCGGTAGACCGGCTCACCGGCGGCCGTGGCGGTGTCGCGGCGCTTGGCCCCGAAGTCTGCCAGCGCCTGGGCCAGCGCCGCCGCCGACGGCGCCGGGGCCATCACGTCGACCCGCAGGCCGTGCTCCTCGGCGGTCTTGGCGGTGGCCGGGCCGATGCAGGCGATGACGGTCACGTTGTGCGGCTTGCCCGCGATGCCGACCAGGTTCCGGACGGTCGAGGACGAGGTGAACAGCACCGCGTCGAAACCGCCGCCCTTGATCGCCTCACGGGTCTCGGCCGGCGGCGGCGAGGCGCGCACCGTCCGGTACGCCGTCACGTCGTCGACCTCCCAGCCGAGCTCGACCAGGCCGGCCACCAGGGTCTCGGTGGCGATGTCGGCGCGCGGCAGCAGCACCCGGTCGATCGGGTCGAAGACCGGGTCGTACGGCGGCCAGTCCTCCAGCAGGCCGGCCGCGGACTGCTCGCCGGAGGGCACCAGGTCCGGCTTCACGCCGAAGTCCACCAGGGCCTGCGCGGTGGTCTCGCCGACCGCCGCGACCTTGATCCCGGCGAACGCGCGGGCGTCCAGGCCGTACTCCTCGAACTTCTCCCGGACGGCGCGCACCGCGTTCACCGAGGTGAAGGCGATCCACTCGTAGCGACCGGTGACCAGGCCCTTGATGGCCCGCTCCATCTGCTGCGGGGTGCGCGGCGGCTCGACCGCGATGGTCGGCACCTCCTGCGGCACCGCGCCGTACGAGCGCAGCTGCTCGGACAGGCCGGTGGCCTGCTCCTTGGTGCGCGGCACGAGGACGTTCCAGCCGAACAGCGGCTTGGTCTCGAACCACGAGTGCGAGGCCCGGTGGGCGACCTGCTCGCCCACCACGGCTATCACCGAGGTGGCCGGGTCGACCGGGGCGGAGACCGGCGAGGGCAGCACCCGGGCGGCCTTCAGGTCGGCCGCGATGCCGGACAGGGTGGAGGTGAAGGTCCGCTGGCGGGTGGTGGTGCCGGAGAGCGTGGCGCTCAGCGCCGACTCCGGCTTGCGGCCGCACGCGACCAGGGCGGTGGCGGTGGCGGGCAGCTGGCCCAGGGTGGTGCGGACCACCAGCGTGGTCTCCGGCGCGCCCAGGTCCACCGGGCTGCCGGCCAGCAGCGCGGCGCCGTCCACGAAACGCACGTCGGTGCCGGACCCGGCGCGCAGCGGGACGCCCGCGTACGCCGGGACGCCGACCGACTGGGCGACGCCCGGGATCACCTCGAACGGGATCCCGTCGCCCGCGCAGCTGAGCATCTCCTCGGCGGCGCAGCCGTCCAGGCCGGGGTCGCCGTCGACGGTGCGGACCACGTGCTTGCCGGAGCGGACGGCCTCGGCGACCAGCTTGGCCAGGTCGAAGTCGGTGCCCTCGGCGGCGGGGGCGTGCACCTGCACGCCGGCCGGACAGTGGCTGCGCACGGCGGCGGCGGTCAGCGGGTCGGCGACCAGCACGTCGGCGGTGGACAGCACCTCGACCGCGCGCAGGGTCAGCAGGCCCGGGTCCCCGGGGCCCGCGCCCAGGAAGGTGCACCGTCCGGTGGCGGGCTGTCCCACCGGGAACAGGGCATCGGTGGCGGTGGTGGGGCTCATCGGGCTCGCTCCCCCATCAGGGCGGCCGCGCCCGCGGCGAGCAGCCGGTCAGCCAGCGCGCGGCCGAGGGCCACCGCCTGCTGCTCGGCGGTCTCGTCGAGGACGATCGGACCGTTGGCGGACATCTTCAGCAGGGCGGTTCCGTCGGGGTCGCCGACCACGCCGTCCAGCCGCAGTTCGTTCTCCCGGCCCCAGGTGGCCAGCGCGGCCACCGGCGCCGAGCAGCCGGCCTCCAGGGTGGCCAGCAGGGCGCGCTCGGCGGCCACGGCGACCCGGGTGGGGGCGTGGTCCAGCGCCGCGAGCGCGGCGGTCAGCCCGGTGTCGGCGGTGGTGCACTCGATCGCGAGCGCGCCCTGGCCGGGGGCGGGGACCATCACCTCGGTGTCGAGGTGCTGGGATATCTCGGCGCTGCGGCCGAGCCGGTTCAGGCCGGCCGTCGCCAGCACCACCGCGTCCAGCTCGCCGCTGGTCACGAAGCCGATCCGGGTGTCCACGTTGCCGCGGATCGCGACGGTCTCCAGCTGCGCGCCGCGGGCGTTGGCCCAGGCGTTCAGCTGCGCCATCCGGCGGGGCGAGCCGGTGCCGATCCGGGCCGGGCGGCCGGCGCCGGCCAGCTTCTCCACCAGCTCCTCCAGGGCCAGGCCCTCGGTCGCGACCAGGGCGTCCCGGACGTCCTCGCGCTCGGGGACGGCGGCCAGCGCCAGCCCCCGGGGGGCGGCGGTGGGCAGGTCCTTGAGCGAGTGCACGGCGAAGTCGATCCGGCCCTCCAGCAGCGCGTCGCGCAGCGCGGAGACGAACACCCCGGTGCCGCCGATCTGCGCCAGCGACTCCCGGGAGGTGTCGCCGTAGGTGGTGATCTCGACCAGCTCGACGGCGCGCCCGGTGACCCTGGTCACCTCGCGGGCCACCATGCCCGACTGCGCCATGGCGAGGGCGCTGCGCCGGGTGCCGAGCCGCAGGGCCGCGGTGGCCGAGGGCTGCTCCGTGATCGGTTGACCATTCATGAGGTGATCGTCCCGGTGGTACTCGTGGGATGGCTGACGGTTCATCTGGTACCCCCGGCCGAGGGCTGGGGCGCCCCGCCGACGGGCGTGCCCGACACGGCGTGCACGGCCGCCGGGTCGAGGTCGAACAGTTCGCGCAGCGCCTCCGCGTAGGAGGCGCCGCCCGGCTCGGCGGCCAGCTGCTTCACCCGGACGGTCGGGGCGTGCAGCAGCTTGTCGACGACGCGGCGGACGGTCTGGGTGATCTCGGCGCGCGAGCGCTCGTCCAGGTCGGGCAGCCGGGAGTCCAGCCGGCCGAGCTCGGCGGCGACCACGTCGGAGGCCATCGAGCGCAGCGCGACCACGGTCGGCGCGATCCTGGCGGCCCGCTGGGCGGCGCCGAAGGCGGTCACCTCGTCGGAGACGATCCGGGTGACCTGGTCGACGTCGCCGGCGCCGGGGCTGGCGGCGTGCGCGTGGGAGAGGCTCTCCAGGTCGACCAGCAGGGCGCCGGGCAGCTCGTGCACGGTGTGGTCGACGTCGCGCGGCATGGCCAGGTCGAGCAGGGCGAGCGGCTCGGGAGACGTACGGGAGGCGACGGCGGCGGCCACGTCCTCGGCCTTGATCACCACACCGGCCGCGCCGGTGCAGGAGATCACCAGGTCCACCTCGGCGAGCGCCTCCGGCACCTTGGCCAGGTCCAGGACCGAGGCCACGTCCGGGCCGAGGATCTCGACCAGCCGCTCGGCGCGGGCCGGGGTCCGGTTGGCGATCAGCAGGTCGGTCACGCCGGAACGGACCAGGGTGGCGGCGGCCAGCGAGCTCATCGAGCCGGCGCCGACCACCAGCGCGCGCTTGCCGGCGATCTCGCCCGCGCCCGCCGCGACCTGCTCCAGGCCGAAGGTGACCAGCGACTGGCCGGCCTTGTCGATGCCGGTCTCGCTGTGCGCGCGCTTGCCGACCCGCAGGGCCTGCTGGAACAGCTCGTTCAGGCCGCGCCCGGCGGTGTGCTCCTCCTGGGCCTTGGCCAGCGCGTCGCGCAGCTGGCCGAGGATCTGGCCCTCGCCGACGACCATCGAGTCCAGGCCGCAGGCCACCGAGAAGAGGTGGTGGACGGCGCGGTCCTCGTAGTGGACGTACAGGTGGGAGGTCAGCTCCTCCAGGTCCACCCCGCTGTGGTGGGCCAGCAGCAGCGACAGCTCGGCGACACCGGCGTGGAACTTGTCCACGTCCGCGTACAGCTCGATCCGGTTGCAGGTGTTCAGCAGCGCGGCCTCGCCGACCGTCGCGGTGGCGGCCGCGTCGTGCAGCAGCCGGGTCGGTACGTCACCCGTCAGCGCGGCGCGCTCCAGTACCCCGACCGGGGCGGTGCGATGGCTCAGCCCTACGACGAGAAGGCTCATGCCCGCCCCCCACAGCTCTCGGTGTTCATGCGGGCATCACCGCGGAGAGATCCCCGTCGCCGCCCTTGGCGGACTTTCCCTTGGTCTGCTCGGCCTGGTCCTTGGCCGCCGACTCGACGGTGCTCCGGGGCTTGCCGCTGCCGCCGGCCGCGCGGCGCAGCTTGGCGGCGGCCGCCCGGACCGGACCGGGGGCGCGGTCCAGCACCGACTCGGCACGGTCGTCCGGCTCCTCGCCGGCCTTGCGCTGCTCGTGGAAGGCGAGGATCTGGAGCTCGATGGAGAGGTCCACCTTGCGCACGTCCACGCCGTCCGGGACGGTCAGCACGGTCGGGGCGAAGTTCAGGATGCTGGTGACGCCGGCCTCCACCAGCCGGTCGCACACCTGCTGGGCGGCGCCGGGCGGGGTGGTGATCACGCCGATGGAGACGTGCTGGCTCTCGACGATCGACTCCAGCTCGTCCATGTGCCGCACCGGCAGTCCGGCCGCGGTGGAACCGACCACGTTGGGGTCGGCGTCCAACAGGGCGGCCACCCGGAAGCCGCGGGAGGCGAACCCGCCGTAGTTGGCGAGCGCGTGGCCGAGGTTCCCGATGCCGACGATGACGACCGGCCAGTCCTGGGTCAGGCCGAGCTCGCGGGAGATCTGGTAGACGAGGTACTCGACGTCGTAGCCGACGCCGCGGGTGCCGTAGGAGCCGAGGTAGGAGAAGTCCTTGCGCAGCTTGGCCGAGTTCACGCCGGCCGCGGCGGCCAGCTCCTCGGAGGAGACGGTCGGCACCGAGCGCTCGGAGAGCGCGGTGAGGGCCCGCAGATAGAGGGGCAGGCGGGCGACTGTCGCCTCCGGGATGCCCCGGGCACGCGACGGTCGGCGCGCGGCGCCCTGGTCGGGCGTCTGCGAACTGCTCTGTGGTGATCGGCCGATTGCCACGGTGCTCCTGTGGGTGAAGCTGGGCTTTGGCAGCCAGGCTATGCGTTTGTGAACGTGTGCACAAAGATGGTGTCCGTTTTGTCCCTACACAGTGATGCGCATCACGCCATCGACCGCATAGCACCGGCCCGGGTCAGCACGACCTCCGGGGCTCGCGAACCGGGCAGCCAGGGGCCGTACGGGGCCTCCCTGCGCAGCAGCGGGACGCCGGCGCCGGACAGCCGGGAACGGGCTCGCCCCAGCCGGGGCCAGGGCACCTCGGCGGCCTCGCGCAGCGGGCCGGTCCAGTCGCCCGGCGGGCAGGACGGGGCACCCAGGCAGTGCCGCAGCAGCTCGGCGGTCACCCGGGCGTCGCCCAGCGCGGTGTGCGCCGGGTACCAGCCGAGGTCCGCCGCCTCCGCACAGGCCGCCAGGCCCTGGCCGCGGGCCTGCGGCAGGTGGGCACGGGCCAGCCGCATCGTGCACAGCAGCGGCACGGGCGGCAGCGGCACCCCGATCCGGGCGAACTCGCGATCCAGGAAGGCGTGGTCGCAGCTGACGTGGTGACCCACCAGCACCCGGCCGGCCAGCAGCTCCAGCAGCCGCGGGGCGATCTCCCGGAAGCGCGGGGCGCCCTCCACGTCGCACTGGCGTATCCGGTGCACATGGGTCGGACCGACCGGGCCCAGCGGATCCAGCAGGGTGGCGAACTCGCCCTCGGGACGCAGCCGCTCGTCGAGCAGCACCACGGCCACCTCGACCACCCGGTGCCGCCACGGGCTGCGGCCGGTCGCCTCCACGTCCACCACGGCGAAGCCCCGGGGGACCGTCCGGGGCTCCGGGGCTCCGGACACCCCGAGGGCAGGACCGGGAAGCATGGCGCACTCCTCGTGTGCTCAGCCCCCCACGGGCGCAAACGCGTTCGATCGTAAGCCGACCAACCCGCCCCGCCCCACGCCGGAACGGAGTGTCTTTGGCAACGATTCGGCGAACCTCCCCCGCCGATCGGCGGGGGGGTCGGTACACGGACGAACGCCGGGTCAGGCCCCGCTCAGCCGCCGAGGGCAGTGCGCAGACGGCGCTCGTCGACCCGCCAGAAGTCGTGCTGGCGACCGTCGATCAGGGTGACCGGAATCTGCTCCCAGTAGCGGCGGTACAGCTCCTCGTCCTGGGTGATGTCCCGCTCCTCGAAGGACGCCCCCAGCTCGCCCGTCACCCGGAGGATCACCTCGCGGGCCTCGTCGCACAGGTGGCAGCCCGGCTTGCCGACCAGGGTCACGGTCCGGTCCGCGGGCTCGGGGCTCTTACGTCGCAGCAGTGGGCTCACCACCCCATTCTCCGCCATGGCACCCGCCCGCCCGGGGGCGCCCGGCACCCGGTGGAGCTGTTCACCTCGCGGGCACGGCTCCGTCACGGTCGCCGCGCGCCCGGCTGGCTATCCTCGATGACATGGCCGTGCTCAGAAGGCTCACCCAGGCAAGGCGTTCCAGCAGCGAGCGGAGCGCCCTGGCCGGCGAAGCCGCGGCCGAGGCGGCCGAGGCCGCGCTGCGGGCCGAGCCCGGGCCGGACGGCACCGCGGGGCGGGACGCCGGCACCGAGCCGGACGGCACCACCGGAACGGACGGCAGCACCGAGCCGGACGCGCCGGCCGCGGCGAAGCCCGGCAAGGCCCCCAAGGTCCCCAAGGCCTCGACCGAGAACCACACCCCGGACCCGGACGACCCCCGCGCCGCCGCCTTCTTCGACTGCGACAACACCATCCTGCGCGGCGCCGCGATCTTCTACCTCGGCGTCGGCCTCTACCGCCGCGGCTTCCTCACCCGCCGCGACATCGCCCGCTTCGCCTGGCAGCAGGCCTGGTTCCGGCTGCACGGCACCGAGGACCCGGACCACATCTCCGACGCCAAGCAGTCCGCCCTCGGCATCGTGGCCGGCAAGCCCACCGCCGACCTGGAGGCGATCTGCGAGGAGATCTTCGAGGAGGTCGTGGCGGACAAGATCTGGCCCGGCACCCGCGCCCTGGTCCAGATGCACCTGGACGCCGGCCAGCGGGTCTGGCTGGTCACCGCCGCCCCGCTGGAGGTGGCCAGGATCATCGCCCGGCGGCTCGGCATGACCGGCGCGCTGGGCACCGTCGCCGAGGCCCGGGACGGCCTGTACACCGGCCGGCTGGTCGGCGACCTGCTGCATGGCCCGGCCAAGGCCGCCGCCGTCCGCGCGCTGGCCCGGCGCGAACGCCTCGACCTCGACCGCTGCGCCGCCTACAGCGACTCGGCCAACGACATCCCGATGCTCTCGCTGGTCGGCCACCCGTACGTGGTGAACCCGGACGGCGCGCTGCGGCGCCACGCCCGGACCCAGGGCTGGCGGGTGCGGGACTTCCGGACCGGGCGCAAGGCGGCCCGGGTGGGGCTGCCGGCCGCGGCCGCGCTCGGGGTGCTGGCCGGCGCGACGGCGGCCGGGGTGGCGCTGAACCGGCGCAGGCGCCGCTCCTGAACCTCCCGCGCCGGGGGCCGCGCGGGCTCCCGAAGGCCGCCGGGGGCGCGCCCGAGGGCCGCCCGAAGACGGTCGGGAGGTCGTCGGCGGGTCGTTGGAACGCCGTCGGGACGCCATCGGGACGCCGTCCGGACGCCGTCCGGACGCCGTCCGGACGGGCTCGCCCCGGCGGGTGAGCGGGCGTCAACAGGGCCTCTGACCTGGCCCCTCTTACGGGCGAACTCCCCTGCACCGCAGGGTGGTCCGAGTCACCTGCACGAACCTGTCGCCCAGTGACCGGTTCTGATCGTTCGCCAGGCCGGGAAAGTCAGGGGTTGCCGAGCCCCAAGGCTGGGAAACCGCCCCTCAGGCCGCCGAATTGGTCACCCTGAGCGCCTGTTCGATCACGTTGAGCCGGATGAACGATGACAGCTCCGGTCAGTGTCAGCCGAATATGCACAACAAATGGATCCCAAACGACCACTTCGACCACACGGTGTAGCTGTCATTGCACAAAGCGTTATTCTCTCCTGGATGCACGTCACCACGCGTCCCGCTCGAACGGACGCTTCGGGGAGTGCTCTCCGCGCAGGCGGAGGTGATCCGTCCACAGTTCTGCCTCTGGGAGTCCCGTGTACCCACCCGTCCGGAACGACGCGCCTGCACCCTCCCGCCCGTCGTCCGCGTCCCTGCGCCCCCGCACCGGCCTGCGCGGTCGGCCGACCGCCGAGCGGCAGATCTCCACCGGCCTGACCCTGTTGCGCACCCTGCTCCGCAGCCAGTTCGCCGTCCTGCCCCAACTCGCGCCGGCTGGAGGATCGTTCGTCCAGCCCCAGCCCCAGCCGCCCGGCCCGGCGCTGCGCACCACCGCCGCCGGCTCGGCCGGCACCGGCTCGCGCGGCCGCACCGGCAGCGCCGGCGCCGGCCGGGGCCGCGCCCGGACGGCACCCAACCCCGGCTACGAGACCGAGCACAACCCGATCATGGAGCTGGTCGAGCGGGCCCAGGCCGGCGAGAGCGAGGCCTTCGGGCGGCTCTACGACCACTACGCGGACACCGTCTACCGCTACATCTACTACCGGGTCGGCAGCCGGGCCACGGCCGAGGACCTCACCAGCGAGACCTTCCTGCGCGCCCTGCGCCGGATCGGCACCTTCACCTGGCAGGGCCGGGACTTCGGCGCCTGGCTGGTCACCATCGCCCGCAACCTGGTCGCCGACCACTTCAAGTCCAGCCGCTTCCGGCTGGAGGTCACCACCGGCGAGATGCTGGACTCCAACGAGTGCGAGCGCAGCCCGGAGGAGTCGGTGCTGGAGTCACTCTCCAACGCCGCCCTGCTGGACGCCGTGCGCCGGCTCAACCCGCAGCAGCAGGAGTGCGTCACCCTGCGCTTCCTGCAGGGGCTCTCGGTGGCCGAGACGGCCCGGATCATGGGCAAGAACGAGGGCGCCATCAAGACCCTCCAGTACCGCGCCGTCCGCACCCTGGCCCGGCTGCTCCCGCCCGACGCGCGATGAGCCGTGCCGAGGACGGCCCCGGTGCCATACGGCACGGCCGTCCGTCACCGTTCGCGCCCGGCCGACACGTCAGGGTGAACGGTCGGTCCGATGATCAGCCGTGCGTAACCGACCGCCCGCACCACTCGTTGGCCAACGTGCAAGCCCCCACCAGGCGTACGGTCAAGTCGAATTGCGGCCTATCACCCGATGGAGTGGCTTTGGCCAGCCAGGGCAACCGTCCGGCAGGCCAGGGTGTCGACAACGACGAAGGGAGGTGTGGCCCGTGACGGCAAACGTGCTGGAGCACCGGCGGGCGAAGGCCTTCGCCGAGGCGCTGGAGGCCCACCAGGCAGAGCAACGCGCTGCGGCCAACGCCGAATCGGACAACGCCGCCGCCACCGGCGCCGGTCCGGTCGCGATGGCCGAACTGGTCGGTCTGACCGACGCGCTGGGGGCGCTGCCCGGGCCGGTGCTGGACCGGGAGGTCCGCACGGTCCAACGCGCCCAGCTGATGGCCGCGTTCGAGCAGGCCTTCGCCGGCGGGACGGGCACCCCGGTGCCCCGGCAGCGCCGCCACCGGGCGATCCGGACGGCGCCGCGCGGCCGCTGGAGCCGCCGGTTCGCGATCGGCGGGCTGGTCGCCGGGCTCGCCGTCGGCAGCCTGACCGGCGCCGCCGCGGCCAGCGCCAACGCCCTCCCCGGGGACACGCTGTACGGCCTCAAGCGCGGGCTGGAGGGACTCCGGCTCGACTTCGCCGGTTCCGACTCCGAGCGCGGCGAACTGCTGCTCGACAACGCGGCCACCCGACTCGGCGAGGCCAAGACCCTGGTCGGCCGCACCGGCCCGGCCGGCGGCCTCAGCCCGGCCACCGTCGAACAGGTCCGCCGCGCCCTGGACGACATGCACACCGACGCCCTCAGGGGCCGCGAGCTGCTGCGCTCGGTCTACCGCAGCAACGGCTCGCTCGACCCGATGCGGGCGCTGGCCGGCTTCGCCCACGACGAGGACGGCCGGTGGAGCGAGCTGCAGGGCCGACTGCCCGTCCAGCTCACCCAGCAGGCCGACCTGGTGAACCGCCTCTTCGACGACATAAGCGAGGACGTCGCGCCCCTGCGCCTGGTCCTGCCCCCCGCTCAGAGCGGTGGCGCGGCCGGCTCCGGAGCGGGCGACGGCTCCTCCCACTCCACCGACGGCTCCCCGGCCGGCTCCCCCGCGGCCGGATCCGGTACCACGGCCGGCACCGACCGGGCCCCGGGCTCCGTCGGCAAC
>NZ_JBIVVI010000088.1:0-13653 GCF_044757675.1 Kitasatospora sp. NPDC091257 | reverse complement strand
AAGGAACGGACGCTTCCTTCGGACCGCCTTCCAGCGGACCCTCCGGGCTTCGTTCTTTCGTGTTTCCAGCTTATCAGATGTTTTCCGCTCCGTTTCCGGGGCTTCGTTCATCCAACTCGCCGGTGTCTTCCGGGGTTTGACGCCCCGTCCGACGTTTCAAACTCTAGCCGATCCCCGCTCCGAAAAGCGAATCCGACCGCAACCCAATAAAACGAGCACGCCGAATACGCACCAGGCCACGACGCACACAGACGAAGCGACCCGGCCCGAACCGGGAAGTGGTGTTTCGGAGGATTGGCCACCCCGGGACCGTCCGCGCGGCTGCGTGTCCGGTGCTCCCTGTCAGGCGACTAGGAGACAGTACTCCTACTCCGGGCCCAAGCCAAACGCCCCTGCCCGGCTCCTCCCCGCCCCACACCCCCGGACGCCGACCAACGTCGGCGTTCATCGTTTGTCTACCGCCCTGCCCCAAGCTCGTGCCACACCGCGCCCCGAGGACCTGGCGGCGCGATCGCACGAGAGAACCACGAGGTACACGGGGACATGAAGACGATGAAGGCCCTCCGGCAGATCGCCCTGGTCACCGCCACCACCGCGCTCGCGCTGGCCGGGGCCGTGGCCTCCACCGGCACCGCGGAGGCGGCGATCGACCGGGCCGGCGACCACGTCTCGATCTGGGACGACGAGCCGCTCTACCCGGGCTGGTACATCGAGTCCGGCTCCACCAGGATGATCATGCAGCCCGACGGCAACTTCGTCGTCTACCAGTTCGGCAGCGACGTCAAGATGGCCAGCAACACCGTCGGCTGCGGCTACAAGGCCGTCATGCAGGTCGACGGCAACTTCGTCGTCTACGCCGCCAACGGCTACGCCTGCTGGTCGTCCGGCACCGCCGGCCACCCGCACGCCAAGCTGACCGTCACCTCCGGCGGCACCTCCGGCGTCTACTGGGGCGGCGGCATCATCCCCCGTCTCGCCCACTCCTCCGACCGCGGCCCCTTCTCCGGCCCGGGCTCGGTCTTCTTCTCCTCCGACCTCTACTGAGTCCTCCCCGGCCCGTCCCCCCGGAGCCCGAGCCAGCTGACCAGGTCGGCCACCGTCCACCGCGGCCGGGCGGCCAGCCGCTCCGCCGCCGTCCGCAGCAGCACCGGCAGGTGGCCGCAGAGCGCGGCCACCTCGGCCACCGCCTCCGGCTCCCGCCGGACCCGCTCCGCGCCGACGATCCGGGCCAGCAGCTCATAGGCGTCGTGCGGCTCCAGCGGTCCCACCGCCAGCCGCACGGCGACCTCGGGCAGCGCGCCCGGCTCCGCGCCCGCCACCACCGCGGCGCAGCCGGGCGCCGCCGGCAGCAGCGGCCCCGGCTCGGCCACCCCGTCGAGCAGCACCAGCACCCGACGCCCGGCGAGCGCCGCGCGGTAGCGCGCGGACAGCTCGTCGAGGCCGGCCGAGGAGTCCGCGCGATCCCCCAACGCCCGCAGGAAGCCGGCCAGCACCGCGCCCGAGCCGCCGCCGCTCGCGTACAGCTGCCCGTCCGGGAAGGCGTCCTGGGCGGCGTGGGCGACATGCACCGCCAGCGCCGACGCGCCGCAGCCCGCCGGGCCCGACAGTCCCAACACCGGCGTGCCGCCCGCCCGCAGCGCCCGCTCCGCCTCCCGCACCTGCGCCGCCCGCCCGACCAGGTCCGGAATGTCCGGCGGCAGCTGACACGGCCTCGGCAGCCGCCGCAGCATCACCGGGGTCTCGCCGCGCCGGATCTGCTCCGCCAGCTCGACCAGCGCCGGGGCGGGTTCGAGCCCGAGCTCCCCGTCCAACCGCTCCCGCAACGCCTCGTACCCCGCCAGCGCCTCCGCCGTACGGCCGCAGCGGTGCAGCGCCAGCAGGTGCAGCCGGTGCACCTCCTCGTCCTGCGGGTACGACGCCGCCAGCCCGGCCAGCGGATCCAGCGCCTCGGCGTGCCGGCCGAGCGCCAGGTCCAGGCCGAGCAGTGCCTTCACCGCCGCGAACCGCCCCGCCGCGAGCCGCTCCCGGACCCGCTCGGCGAACGCCCCGGGCACCCCGTCCAGGGCGCGCTGCCCCTCCCAGGAACCCAGTGCCCGCGCCAGCGACTCGCGCGCCCGCAGGGGATCCTGGTGACGCAGCGCAATGGCCTCGGCCACCGCGACCTCGTAACGGAAGAGGTCCACCGCCGTACGCGGCGCCTCCAGCCGGTAGCCGCCCGCGGTCCCGACCAGCAGCCCGGGCGTGCCCAGGGCACGCCGCAGGCGGTGGATGTGCGTGCCGATCTGCCCGACCGGATCCTTCGGCCAGCGGGTGTCGTCCGCCCCCCACAGGTCCTCGACCAGCCGATCCGTGGACACCAGCTGCCCCGGCGGGATCAGCAGCGCCGCCAGCACGGCCCGCTGCTGCGGCCGGCCGAGGTCGAGCTCACGGCCGTCGCACCGGGCCCGCAGCGGACCCAGCAGGCTGAAATCGAGCCCCACCGCCCACCCCTCGAAGACGTCGATCCGGTACACAATCTGTGACAGAGAATAGGCCGCCGGGGTATGGGGGCCCCGCCGTCCGGCCGGAACTGGCGGGATCCCGGCGCAGAACGACTTTCGGGGACGGGACATGGGTGACATCGGGGGGTCCGGACTGCGGTTCGGACTGCTGGGACCGCTGCGGGCCTGGTACGGGGAGCAGGAACTGGAACTGGGCAGGCCGCAGCAGCGGGCCGTGCTCGCCGTGCTGCTGGGCGCGGCCGGGCGGACGGTGGCCGTCCCGGTGCTGGTCGAGGGGGTGTGGGGCGGGGCCGCACCGGCCGACCCGCGCAAGGCCGTCCAGCTCGCCGTCTCCCGGCTGCGCGCCGCGTTCCGGCCGTACGCCGGGGACGACCCGGAGCGGATGCCGCTGGTCCGGGTCGGCGACGGCTACGCGTTCAGGGCGGCCGGGGCCGAGCTGGACTCGGCCGAGTGGGACGCCCTGCTGGCCGAGGCCCGACGGCTGCGCGACGCGGACGCGCCGCCGCAGGAGGTCCGGGAGGTGCTGCGCCGCGCCCACCGGATGTGGGTCGGCGAGCCACTGGCCGGACTGCCCGGGCCGCACGCCGAGGCCGTCCGCGCCCGCCTGACCGAACAGCGGGTCTCGGCCAAGGAGACGGAACTGGAGCTGGACGCCGACCTCGGCGACCGCACCGACCTCACCGCCGCGACGGCCGCCCTCGCCCTGGAGCACCCCGGCCGCCCCCGGCTCACCGCCGTCCTGATGCGCGCCCTCTACCAGGCCGGGCGCAAGGCCGAGGCGCTCGCCGTGTACGAGGACGCCCGCGCCTGGCTCCCGCCGGGCGAGGACGGACCGGCCGGACTCCAGCTGCGCATCCTGCGCGAGGACGCCTCCCTGCTGCCCGCGAACGCCACCACCGGCCCGACCGAACCGGCCGCCACCGAAACCGACAGCTGGCAGGCGCCCGACCAGCTCCCGTCCGGCCTGCCCGACTTCACCGGCCGCACCGAGGAGGCCGAGACCCTCGCCGACCGCCTCGCCGGCGCCGGCGGCCGGGCCGTCGTGGTCTCCGCCCTGGACGGCATGGGCGGCGTCGGCAAGACCACCCTCGCCGTGCACGTGGCCCGCCGGGTCCGCGACCGCTTCCCCGACGGACAGCTCTTCGCCGACCTGCGCGGCGCCGACCGCACCCCGCCCGACCCCGGCACGGTGCTCGCCGGCTTCCTGCGGGACCTCGGCGTCGACCCGGGCGAGATCCCGCCGGACACCGGCGAACGCAGCGCGCTCTACCGCTCGGCCCTGTCCGGGCGGCGCGTCCTGGTCGTCCTCGACAACGCCGCCACCACCGGCCACGTCGAACCGCTGCTGCCCGGCTCACCCGGGTGCGCGGTCCTCGTCACCAGCCGCCACCGGCTGACCGGCCTCGCCGGGGCCCACCAGCTGCGCCTGGACACCCTGCCGCCCGAGCAGGCGCTGGAGCTGTTCACCCTGATCGTCGGCGCCGAACGCGTCGCCGCCGAGCCCGGGGCCGCCGAGCAGGTCGTCCGGGCGTGCGGGCTGCTGCCGCTCGCCGTCCGCATCGTCGCCTCCCGGCTCGCCGCCGACCCCTCGCTCACCCTGGCCGCGCTCACCGAAGGGCTTCGCCGCGAGCACCGGCTGGTCGAACTCAGCGACGGCGAACGGACCGTCGAAGCCAGCTTCGCGCTCTCCTACCGCCGCCTCGACGCCGAACTCGCCCGCGCCTTCCGGCTGCTCTCCCTGCCCGACGCCCCCGACGTCCCGCTGCCCTGCGCCGCCGCCCTGCTCGACCGCACCGAGGCCGAGGCCGGAGAGCTGCTCGAAACCCTCGTCGACCTCAACCTCCTGCACTCCCCGCGCTTCGGCCGCTACGGGTTCCACGACCTCGTCCGTGCCTACGCCCGCGGTCGGCTCGCCGAGGAGGACGGTGCCACCGAGAGCACCGCCGCCACCGACCGGCTGCTCGACTTCTGCCTCGCCAGCGCCCGCAACGCCGACCTGGCCGCCCGCAGGCCCGACCCGGTCGAGCTCAGCCTGCTCGACGCGGCCGTGTCCCACCCCGGCCGACCGGTCGCCGACGGCGCGCAAGCCGTGCGCTGGATGCGCGAGCAGGCCGAGGTGCACGCCGCCGTCATCGCCCTGAGCTGCGCCGACCCGGCCGTGCCGCTCGACCGCGCCGCCGAACTCGCCGACCGGATGAGCTCGGTGCTCGCCGAACGCACCCAGACCACCGTCATCGCCGACCTCGCCGAACGCCTCGCCGGTGAAGCCGAGGCCCGCGGCGACCACGGCCCGCACGCCCTCGCCCGGTACGTGCGCGGCTCCATGCTCTGGCACGTCAACCGCTACGCCGAGTCCGCGGAGGAGATCCGCCGGGTCGTCGACATCTGCACCGCCACCGGCACCGAGCGGGTCCTCGCCAAGGCCCTGCTCACCCTCGGCGGCAACGCCCGCGTCCACGGCCGCTACGCCGAGGCCGCCGAGCACGCCGGCCGCGCCGCGGGGCTGTTCCGCCGCCTGGACGCCGGACGCTCCGAGGGCAGCGCGCTCGGCGAGTTCGCCTTCAGCGCGGCCCAGACCGGACGCCTCGCCGAGGCCCGGGACGCCGCCGAACGCTGCGCCCGCCTGATGAGCGACTCCGGCCCGGTCTCCGCCGCGACCGGCCGCTACTACCTCGCCCGGGTGCTGCGGCTGTGCGGCGACCCGGAGGCGGCGCTCGCCCACGCCGTCGGCGCCCGCGAGGAGTTCGCCGCCCTCCAGGTCACCGTCTTCGCCGCCGCGTCCGGGGACCTCGCCGCCCGCATCCACGCCGAGGCCGGCCGCTGGCTGCTCGCCGTCGACGCCGCCGAGGCCGTCCTCCCGCTCGCCCGCCGCACCAGCGCCGCCCTGGAGGCCGCCCTGCTGCGCACCCTCGGCACCGCGCTCACCGGCCTCGGCCGCCCGCGCCAGGCCCGGGCCTGTCTGACGGACGCCCTGGAGGTGTACGAGCGGCTGGGGCTCAAGGAGGAATCCGAGCAGGTCAGGGGGCTGCTGGAGCGGTAGACACGGCATCAACGCGAAGGTGCACTACGCGCGTTGACCGACCGTCTACCGCGGTGCCGGAACGTCTCTCTCGTCAGGCCCCGGGCCGCAGCGGTTGCGGCCCGGGGCGACACCACAGACGAGAGGCGCAACCATGCCCACGCTCCCCCAGCACGGTCAGAACTGGACGCTCAAGTCCGCCAACGGAACCGTCGCCGACCTCCGCTCCAGCCAGACCACCGCCGGCACCGCCATCCAGTCCTGGGGCCCCAACGGCACCACCGCCCAGGGCTGGACCTTCTGGGCCAAGGAGAACGGCAGCTTCCTCCTGGAGACCCTGCTGACCACCGGGCGGCACGCAGGCGGCCAGGCCATGGTCATGGACTTCAACTACTCCATCGGCCAGACCTGGCTCTACAACGAGCACAACCAGCCCAACCAGCACTGGTGCTTCGAGCCCCTCGACAACGACTGGGTGCGCATCCGCACCACCCGCACCAACGACGGCATGCTCTTCCTCACCGCCGCCGCCCCCGGCTCGCCCCTCACCCTGGCCAAGCAGGACGACGGCAACCCGGCGCAGCGCTGGCAGCTCGTCCCGGCCGGGGGCGCCGGCAGCGGCGGCCAGCAGCAGCCCCAGCCGCAGCCCCAGCCCCAGCCGCAGCCCGGTGGCGGTGACTTCCGCACCGAGATGCTGAACTCCGTCAACGCCGAGCGCGGCCGGGTCGGCGCCCCGCCGGTGCGCCTGGACGACCGCCTCAGCGCGGCCGCCCAGCGCCACGCCAACGACATGGCCTCGCACGACCTCACCCAGCACAACGGCACCGACGGCAGCACCCCCTGGGACCGCATCGCGGCCGCCGGCTTCTCCTCGCGGGCCTCCGCCGAGAACGTCACCCCGAGCAACAGCGTGCCGGAGGCGATGCAGATGTGGATGAACAGCCCGGGCCACCGGGTGAACATCCTCAACCCCGACTACAACTTCATCGGCATCGGCTACGCGCCCCGCCAGCGCGGCAACTGGGGCCGCTACGTGCAGACCTTCGGCAAGGCCTGAGACCCCGACCGGCACCCTTCCAGCAACAAGGAGTCCATACCCATGTCCTCGAACGCGGCGGACCTGATCCGCATCGCCCGAGACGAGGTCGGCTACCACGAGGGCCGCAGCGGCGGGCACTGGAACAACATCCAGAAGTTCTCCCCCGCCGTCGCCGGCCTGGAGTGGTCCCAGGGCGAGGCCTGGTGCGCCACCTTCGTCGCCTGGTGCGCCGAGCAGTCCGGCAACGGCGGGCTCTTCCCGGTGAGCGCCTCCTGCGCGGAGGGCGTCGCCTGGTTCAAGGAGCGCGACCGCTTCACCGAGTACCCGGTCATCGGCGGCCAGGTCTTCTTCGGGCCCGGCGGCGGCAGCCACACCGGCATCTGCGTCGCCTACACCAGCTCCACCATCACCACCGTCGAGGGCAACACCAACGACGGGGGAAGCTCCGAGGGCGACGGCGTCTACCTCAAGACCCGTGAGCGCCACTCGGACTGGGTCCACGGCTACGGCATCCCGGACTTCGCCGAGGGCGTCGTCCTCGCCGATCCGCAGTGGAAGGACCGCTCCGGGGCGCTCTACTTCGGGCAGGAGGCGTCCGCCGACGACAGCCCCGCCGGCGGCGCCCCGTCCGGGACCGCCCCGGCGGCCGGCGGCGACGGCGGCGACGGCTACGAGCCCTTCCCCGGCGCCGACTTCTTCCACGACGGCCAGAACAGCGACGTCATCACCCGGATGGGAGAGCGCCTCGTCGCCGAGGGCTGCTCCGCCTACGCCGAGGGCCCCGGGCCCGAGTGGTCCGGCGCCGACCGCGAGTCCTTCCGCAACTGGCAGCACAAGCTCGGCGACTCGGGCGCGGACGCCGACGGCGTCCCCGGCCCCAAGCAGTGGGCCGCGCTCGCGGTCCCGCGCGGCTGACGCCGGGCACACGGCACACCCACCTCACCAGAAGGAGAAACCCGATGAGCACCATCACCCGTACCCGCAGGCTCCTCGCCTCGGTCGGGACCGTCGCGGCCGTCGCGGGGGCGGTCGTGGCGGGCGCGCCCGCCGCACAGGCGGCGCAGGCCGGCGCCTGCGACCTGTCGCCGTCCGTGGGAGGCATGACGGCCGTGAACAACGGCTCCGGGGCCGGCGCGCTCGACCTGTACCACAACGTCGAGGTCAACGGTCAGCCGATCATCATCTATCCGGCCAACCAGTCGCCCGCGCAGACCTGGTCGTTCTGGAAGTACTGCGACGGCACCACGGCGATCTCGCACGGACAGGGCAAGGTCATCGACCTCGACACCGGCTCGGGCGCGGTCCACCTCTGGGACACCCCCGGCGGGCTGGACGGCCTCAACCGGCCGACCGGCGACTGGATGCCGGCCAACCAGAAGTGGCTGCTGACGGACAACGACCGCGGCTGGTACCTGATCCGCAGCGCGGCCACCGGGCAGTGCCTCACCTCCAACGGCGGCGGCCAGGCCACCGGGGTGGCCTCCTGCAACACCGGTGACCCGGCCCAGCGCTGGCTGCTGGGCTGACGAACCACCGGGCCCGGTCCGCTCCTCGACGTCGAGCGGACCGGGCCTATCCTCGTCCGCGTGCCCCTCATCAGCCTGCACGACCGCGCCGCGCTCGCCGCCCGCTTCCACACCGATCCGGCGCTGCACCTCTTCGAGCTCGGCGACCTGGACGACACCCTCTGGCCCAACACCACCTGGTACACCGCCGCTCCCGACGCCGGGCACGGACCGGTCGCACTGCTCTACAGCGGCGGCGACACCCCCGTCCTGCTCGCCTTCGCCCGGCCCGCCGGCCTCCCCCCGCTGGAGGCGCTGCTGCGCGACCTCCGCCCCTTCCTCCCCCGCCGGTTCACGGCCGGGCTGCCGGACGGCGCCGAGCGGGCGCTCGCACCCGACTACGCGGTCGAACGCCGGACGCCGCTGCTGCGGATGCTCCTCACGGCGGAGCCCCCGGCCGAGGACACGCACGAGACCCGGCCGTTGGGCCTCGCCGACGTCGACGGCGTCCGAGCCCTGCTCGCCGAGTCCTACCCCGACTCCTGGTTCGACCCCCGGATGCTGGCCGGCGGCGGCTACGTCGGCGTCCGCGAGAACGGCCGGCTGCTGGCCGTCGCCGGAGTGCACGTCCACTCGCCCGCCCAGCGGGTCGCCGTGCTCGGCAACGTCACCACCCACCCCGACGCCCGCGGCCGCGGCCTCGCCCGGGCCTGCGTCACCGCGCTCTGCCGCCGGCTGGCCGCGAGCACCGACCACCTGGGCCTGAACGTCCGCACCGACAACGCCCCGGCGATCCGACTGTACGAGCGGCTCGGCTTCACCACCGTCGCCACGTACAACGAGCTGGTGCTCGGCACCACCTAACAAAGCACTACTAGGGCACGGCCCGGGGCCGGTGCGGCGGATCACGAGTCGATATCCCTTGTCACAGCCGCGCCAGGGACTCGTCACGAGCGTGTCAAAGCGGCGCCGAACCCATGGTCCCGATCGTTCGCGCTGCGCTATGAACGTCCCTCAGGAGGACCGCCGGCACCGGGGGTCCGCAACCACGGGGGATCCACACGTGAAGCCCATCCGCAGCAGTCGCCACGCCCTGGCCCTGGCCTCGCTGGCAGCTGTCGGCGCGCTCACCCTGACCGCCTGCAACGACGACGCCTCGTCATCCGACACCGCGACGACCCCGCCGGCGACCGGCGCGCCCGCCACCCAGGCCGCCTCGCCGACCGCCGCGGCCACCGCCCCGGCCGCCTCCGGTTCGGCCTCCGCCCCGGCGGGCGGCGGCGCCTCCGGTACGGCCGCCGCGCCCGCGCCGGCCGGCAGCGCCCCGGCGGCCGGGACCACCCTGAAGCTCGGCGACGCCGCCACCATCCCGTTCAGCTCGGGCAGCACCAAGGGCACCATCGCGCTCGCGGTCACCTCGATCGAGAAGGGCGACCCGGCCGACCTCACCTCGCTCAACCTGGGCGACAAGGCCAAGGGGCTGGTGCCGTACTACATCCACTACAAGGTCACCAACGCCGGCAGCACCGACCTGTCCTACACCAGCGTCAACCACATGAAGGGCCTGCTGGCGGACGGCACCGAGGCGCAGGAGCTGATGGTCATCGGCTCCTTCCCCAAGTGCAAGAGCGAGTCGCTGCCCAAGGGCTTCACCAACGGCCAGTCCGCCACGTCCTGTGCGGTGGCGATGTCCCCGGAGGCCTCCAAAGTCGCGGGCGCGGAGTACTGGGGCGAGCCGTACACCCTCGGCAAGGGCCTCAACTGGAAGTGATGCCCGGACGGTCCGGGCGGGGCGGCGCACTGCCGCCCCGCCCGGACCTGCCCAGCCCGTGCCGTCAGCCCCGTGCCGTCGGCGACGACGCCGCCGACGACGCGCCGTGGATCCGCAGGAAGGCGTCCACACCTGCCGCCGCGATCCGCTCGACGTCCTCGTCCGCCACCGGGAGGGCGCCCCAGAAGGAGCGCTCGGCGATGCCGTGGAAGGTCAGCAGCGTGAACTGCTCGGCGGCCAGCGCGGCGTCCTCGACCGTGAGGAGCCCGCGCTCGGCGAGCGCGGCGAAGTGCTGCGCGAGGTCGCGCTGGGAGGCGATCGGCCCGGCCTCCAGCCAGGCCTCCAGGACGTCCGCCGGGATGTTGGCCACTTCGGCCCGGATCGCCCGGCCGAGCGCCCCGTGTTCCCCGGCGGACAGGACGGCGCGGGCCCGCTGGACGGCGAAGTCGATCAGGTCCTGGCGCAGCTCCACCACCCGGTCGAGGTACTTCGCCATCAACTCCCGGATGCGTTCCGTCAGTTCCGCCGAGTTCTGCAGGGCCACCGACAGGAAGAGGGTCTCCTTGTCGGCGAAGTGGTTGTAGACCGTCCGCTTGGACACCCCGGCCTCGGCCGCGATCGCGTCCATGCTGGCCCGGACGTACCCCTCGCGCCCGAACACCGCCGTCGCGGCCTGCGTGATCGCCTTGCGCTTCTCCGGCCGACCCGCTCCGCCCGTCGTCGCCACGGCCCTCTCCTCTTCCGCCGGCGCATCGGCCGGCCGCTCAGAAACTACCCGGTGTAGTTTATCCGGGTCACGGCGAACCCGGACGTGCCGCCGAACACGTGTGCTCTATGCTGCGTACGACTTCTACACCCGTGTAGAGGTGATACGGAAGCGCCTCCCCCGATCTCGGGCGGCCGGGCGGGAACCGGCCGGCCGGAAACCGGCGTCCGGAACTGGCAGCGCCACGAACAGAGTTCCGGAACGACGGACGACGGGCCCACGGTCCGGACGAGGACCGGCCCGGGACCGGACGGACCGGACGGACCGGACGGTCGGCACGCGGCGCAGGCGCCACCGTGGCGCGCGGAGCACGGGAACACCGGGGTGAGGGCGTGGCGGGGCAACGAGGACGGTCGGCCGACAAGCGGGCGCGCCGACGGGCGGCGGACGGACCCGCCGGACACATACGCCCCCTGCCCGGCGGTCCCGCGCTGCCGGTGGCACTCGCGATCGGACTGCCGCTGGCCGGCGCCGCGGTCGACGAACTCTCCGGCCCCGGGATGGGCCTGGCCTTCGCGGTGGCCGCGGTGCTCGGCACCGGCCTGGCGGCGGCGCTGAGCGGCCGCCACGGCTGGTGGTGGGTGCTCGCCGCCTCGCCGCTGGTCGTCCTGGGGGTGACGGCCGCCGTCGAGCTGGCCGCCCACCGCGACCGGTACCAGGGCAAGGCCCTGGCCACCGGCGCCGCCACGTGGGTGGTGCACGGCTTTCCCGTGATGGCCGAGGCCGCGGTCGCGGCCGTCGTCGTGATCGCGTTCCGGCTGGTCCGGGCGAGGAGGAGGCAGCATGGCTGACAACGCCGGAACCGACGGACGCGCCGCGGCCCGCCGCTCCTCCCCCGTGCTGATCGCGGGCCGGGTGGTGGCCTGCACCGTGGGGTTCGCGGTGTTCGCCGCCAGCGGGGTGGTCTGGTACGAGTACAAGCAGCTCACCGACGGGATGACCACCTCCGGCGTCATCGCCGAGACCAAGAAGGACGCGCCCAAGCACCTCGACAACTCGGTCAACCTGCTGCTGATCGGCCTGGACAGCCGCAAGAACATGGACGGCACGGACCTGCCGCCCGAGTTCGTCCAGGACGAACTGCACGCCGGCCACAGCTCCGACATCGGCGGCTACAACACCAACTCCCTGATCCTGCTGCACATCCCGGCGAACGGCGGCAAGGTGCAGGCCGTCTCGATACCCCGCGACGACTATGTGATGACCTACGGCGCCGACGGCTCCCAGCTGGGCATGGCCAAGATCAAGGAGGCCTACGGCGCGGCCAAGGACAAGGCCGACGCGGGCCTGCGCGCCAAGGGCCTCAAGGGCGCCGACCTGGAGAAGGCCGGCCGGGACATCGGCCGCGCGGCCACCATCCGCACCGTGCAGAAGTTCCTCGACCAGCCCATCGACCACATCGCCGAGGTCAACCTGATGGGCTTCTACGACATCGCCAAGGCCCTCCAGCCGATCGAGGTCTGCCTCACCCACGACACCAGGGACCCGGCCATGGAGGGCCAGGGCTCGGGTGCCGACTTCCACAAGGGCGTCAACAAGCTCAACGCCTCGCAGGCGCTCTCCTTCGTCCGCCAGCGCCACAACCTCGACGGCCCGGACGGCAACTCCGGCGACTTCGCCCGCACCCACCGCCAGCAGGCCTTCATCTCCTCGGTCGTGCACAACCTCAAGCAGAAGGGCGTCATCGGCGACCTCGGCAAGATGCAGGAGCTGATGGGCGTCATGCAGAAGGACCTGGTGATCGACAACGAGTGGAACGTGCTCGACTTCGCCCAGCAGGCCCCCAACCTCACCGGCGGCAACGTCGAGTTCAACACCCTGACCTTCGACGGGTTCGGCACCAGGAACGGCCAGGACGTCAACCTGGTGACCCCGGCGAAGGTCCAGAAGGTGGTCAAGCAGCTCTTCGGCTACGCCGACGCCGCCGCGGCGCCGGCCCCGGCCGACCCGGCCGCGGGGGCGGCCCCCGCACCGGCCCAGCCGACCGCGACCCCGACGCCGACCGCAACCGCGACCTCCGCCAGGCCCGTCACGGTCGACGTCTTCAACGCCTCCTCCGCCGCGGGCGTGACCTCCGCCGCCGAGGCCAAGGCCCTGGCGGGCCTGGGCTTCAAGGAGGGCCGCACCGGGTCGGCCGGCACCCGGCCGAAGACCACCACGGTCGTCTACGGCAAGGGCGCCAGGGAGGCCGCCGAGCAGATCGCGGCCCGCTACGGCGTGACGGCCGCCGAGTCCGCGAGCACCGCCGCCGACCACGTCGTCGTCACCCTCGGCACCACCTTCACCGGCGTCGCCGCCGACGAACCCACCACCTCCGCGGGCGGCGCCCCGGCCGACCCGGCCGCCAATCTGCCCATGCAGGGCCCCGCCGTCGACGCCCAGGCCGACGGCGGCATCCCCTGCGTCTACTGACCCGCTCCGCATCGGCCGTCCGAGGGAGGCTCCACGCCCGGGGAGCCTCCCTCGGCTGTTCCGGCCCGGAGGGGTCCTCGCGGAAACCCCTGGCGCAATTCTCCGTACTATGTATAGTGTACTGCGTACGGGATAACGCCCGAACGCCGACGAAAGGGTTCTCCGCCTTGCAGATCACCAGGACCGCCGTCTCCCTGACCGTCGAGGACGTCACCACTTCCGCCGCCTTCCTCCAGCGGCACTTCGGCTACACCGAGGAGATGTCGGCCGACGGCTTCGTCTCGCTCGGACACCCGGGCGGCGGGGTCAACGTCGTCTACCTGCGGCGCGGCCTCGAAGTCCTGCCGGAGGAGCAGCGCCACCGCATCGCGGACGGCGTGATCCTGGCGTTCGTCGTCCAGGACATCGCCGCCGAGGAACGGCGGCTGCGCGCCGAGGGCGTCACGATCACCCTCCCGCTGCGCGAGGAGCCCTGGGGCGAGAAGCTCTTCCAGGTCAGCGACCCGAACGGCGTGGTGGTCGAGCTGGTCGAGTGGGCCGAGCAGTAGACAGCGACGAGCAGTAGGCCACGACGAGCGGCAGGAAATGACGAGCCGCAGGAAATGACGACGGCGCCCCCTGTCCCGGCCGGGACAGGGGG
>NZ_JBIVVI010000087.1:0-13670 GCF_044757675.1 Kitasatospora sp. NPDC091257 | reverse complement strand
CGACCCGACCGTCCTGGAACGGGTCGAGCCGAGCGCCGCCCTGCTGCGCGCCGTGCTCCGCACCAAGCACCTGATGAACGAGCAGCTGCTCGAGGGGCGAGCGGATGAGCGACAACGGCACGGGTTTCTTCACCTCGGTGGCGGACGCCGCCGAACAGCTGGCCGCCACCGGCTACCTGGCCTCCACGGCCGTGGCCACCACCGTCTTCCTCGCCGACCGGCTCGGCAAGCCGCTGCTGGTGGAGGGCCCGGCCGGGGTCGGCAAGACCGAACTCGCCAAGGCGGTGGCCGCGATCGGCCACGCCCGGCTGGTCCGGCTCCAGTGCTACGAGGGCATCGACGAGGCCCGCGCGCTCTACGAGTGGAACCACGCCAAGCAGCTGCTGCGGATCACCGCCGGCCGCGACGAGGGCTGGCAGGAGGCCCGCACCGACATCTTCGGCGAGGAGTTCCTGCTCACCCGCCCGCTGCTCACCGCGATCCGCGGCGAGGAGCCGACGGTGCTGCTGATCGACGAGATGGACAAGGCCGACGTCGAGGTGGAGGCGCTGCTGCTGGAGGTGCTCAGCGACTTCCAGGTCACCGTCCCCGAGCTCGGCACCATCACCGCCACCCGCCGCCCCTTCGTCCTGCTCACCTCGAACGCCACCCGCGAGCTCTCCGAGGCCCTGCGCCGCCGCTGCCTCTTCCTCCACCTCGACTACCCCGAGGCCGAGTTGGAGCGCCGGATCGTCCGCCTCAAGGTGCCCGGCCTGGACGGGACGCTGGCCGATTCGCTGGTCCGGGTCGTCGGCGCGCTGCGCGCGATGGAGCTGCGCAAGGCCCCGTCCGTCGCCGAGACCATCGACTGGGCCCGCACCCTGCTCGCCCTCGGCGCCGACACCCTCGACGAGGCGGTCGTCCGGGAGACCCTCGGGGTGATCCTCAAGCACCAGGACGACGTCCGCAAGGCCGCCCAGAAGCTCACCCTCGCATGACGACGCCCCCGCGGGCCGACACCGCCGCCCGCCTCACCGGCCTGGTCCGCGCCCTGCGCGGGCACGGCCTGCGGATCGGCCCGGCCGAGACGGTGGACGCCGCCGCCGTGCTGGAGGTCCTCGGTTTCGCCGACCGCGAGCAGATGCGGGCCGGTGTGGCCGCGGCCCTGCTGCGCTCGGAGGGCCAGCGGAGCGTCTTCGACGCCACCTTCGACCTGTTCTTCCCCCTCGGCGTCGGCACCCCGGAGGCCGTCCGGGCCGACCCGCCGCCGGTCCCCGACGACCCCGAGCCGCCGCGCTTCGGCCGCCCCGACCCGCTCCGCGAGCAGCTGCGCGAACGCCTGGCCGCCGCGCTGGCCGACGACGACCGCGCCGCCCAGGCCCGGCTGGCCGGCGAGGTGGTGGAGGCCTTCGGCCGGTACGGCGCCGGCGGCACGCCGGGCTCGGACGGCTGGTCCGCCCAGCAGGCGCTGGGCCGGCTCGCCCCCGAGACGCTGCTCGCCCGCGTCCTGGCCGCCCTGCGCGAGCGGCGGAGCGCCCCGGACCTCTCCGACCTGGTGCTCGCCGACGAGATCCGCCGCCGCATCCAGGACTTCCGCGCCCTGGCCGCCGGCGAGGCCCGCCGCCGGGTCGCCGAGCTGCGCGGCCCCGAGCGGATCGCCGAACGCGCCGTCGCCCCCACCGCCGACCTGGTCGACTTCCTCTACGCGGGGCGCGGCCAGGTCGCCGAACTGCGCCGCACCGTCCACCCCCTGGCCCGCAAGCTGGCCACCCGGCTGGCCGCCCGGCGCCGCCGCGCCGCCCGCGGCGAGATCGACCTGCGCCGCACCCTGCGCCGCTCGCTGAGCACCGGCGGGGTGCCGCTGCGCCCCGCGTACCGGCTGCGCCGCCCCGCCCGCCCGGAGCTGGTGCTGCTCTGCGACGTCTCCGGCTCGGTGGCGGGCTTCGCCGACTTCACCATGCTGCTGGTGCGGGCGATGAGCGAACAGTTCAGCAAGGTCCGGGTGTTCGCGTTCGTCAACCGCACCGCCGAGGTGACCGGCCTGCTGCGCGGCGACGACGACCCGGCCCGCCTGGCCGCGCGGATCCTCGCCGAGGCCAAGGTGACGGGCTACCACGGCAACAGCGACTACGGCGCCGCGCTCGGCGAGTTCGCCGAGCGGCACCTGGACGCCGTCGGCCCGCGCACCTGCGTGCTGGTCCTCGGCGACGCCAGGAACAACCAGCGCGACCCCAACCCGGACGCGCTGCGCCGGATCGCCGGCCGGGCCCGCCGGGTGTTCTGGCTCAACCCCGAGCAGCCCTCGCTCTGGCCGACCGGCGACTCCGCCGCCCTCGTGTACGCGGGTGTGGTGGAGATGCACTCCTGCCGCAACGCGCGCCGCCTCGGCGAGCTGATCGCCCGCCTGCTGCCGGTCTGACGCCGGTCCGACGGTGCGGGGCGCCGGCCGCGGCCCCCGTCCTCGGACGGCCGCGACCGGCGCCCCGGGGTCTACTTGTCGAGGTGCGCCAGGAAGTCCAGCAGCGCCGCGTTGACCTCGGCCGGGCGCTCCTGCTGCGTCCAGTGCCCGGTCTCCGGCAGCCGGACGTGCCCGTGCAGCCCGGGCACCCGGCTCAGCAGGTGGTCCAGCACCGGGCGCGGGACCATCGCGTTGACGAGGTCCTGCTCCCCCACCACGAACAGCGCGGGCACGTCGACCGTCACCCCGGTGAAGGCGGCCAGCAGTTCGGCGTTGCGGTCGAGGTTGCGGTACCAGTTGAGCCCGCCGGTGAAGGCCTTCTCACCGTGCGGGGCGTAGTCGGCCTCGAAGGCGTCGAGGTCCGCCTCGGTGAGCCAGTCCGGCAGGCGTTCCGGCTCCGGGAGGCTGTCCAGCAGCCCCTGGCCCTCGGGGACGATCCACACACGCGGCGTGCCGTCCGGCGACTTCGCGGACAGGATGCGGCGCAGGCTGGTCCGGACGTCCGCGGCCAGTTCGGCGTCGGCCCGGCCGGGCTCCTGGAAGTAGACCTGGTAGTAGCCCTCGCCGAAGGCGGCCCGGGCGGCCTCCAGCGGCGGCGGCCCGCCCACCGGCAGCGGCGGCACGCTCAGCCCGGCCACGGCGCGCACCAGGTCCGGCCGCAGCGCCGCGGTGGCCCAGGCCACCGGCGCGCCCCAGTCGTGCCCGACCACGACCGCCCGTTCCTCGCCGAGCGCGCCGATCAGCGCCGTCACGTCGCCGACCAGGTGCAGCAGGGTGTACTGGTCCACCCGCTCGGGCCGGTCGCTGCGGGCGAATCCGCGCTGGTCCGGCGCGACGACCCGGTAGCCGGCCTCGGCGAGCGGCGCGAACTGGTGGCGCCAGGAGTACCAGCTCTCCGGAAAGCCGTGCAGCAGCAGGACCAGCGGGCCTTCGCCCTGCTCCGCGTAGTGCAGCCGGACGCCGTTCACCTCGATCTCGCCGTGCTTGATCGCGTCGTTCAACTCGCCACTCCCCATCCGGTGAAGACATGCCGTCACTTCCGACCCTGCCCAGCCGATCGCCCCCGGAACCCCGCCGGCTCCGGGCGGCGGAAGCGGCCGAGGCCGCCCCGGAATCCCGGGACGGCCTCGGCCTGAACGGAACTGATCCGACGTCAGTTCACGGTGTAGCTGTACGGGATCGCCGCGAGCACCGAACCGGTGGTGTTCAGGACGTTGTTGGCGGTGGCCACGCCGGTCGGGCCGGACACCAGGTACAGCACGCCCTTGACGGTGCTGCCCTTCGGGCCGGTCGGGGTCAGCGTCACCTGGAGCGAGCCGGTGGCGCCGGGGGCGACGGTCACCGGGGTGGCGGCCGCGGCCGAGGCGTTCACCGAGGCGGCGTACGGGTCACCGGTGCTGGAGGTCAGCGCCGGGTCGAAGGCCTGGGTGTGCGCGGTGGCCGTGATGGTGGAGGTGCCGGCGGGCGCGGAGCCGCTGCCGAACGGGCCGATCTGCTGGACGAAGGTGCCCCAGGTGCCGGGGACGACCGGCTGCTCGGCGGTGCCGTTGTCGGTGACCACCGAGACGGTCGAGCCGTCCTGGGCCTTCTTCAGGTCGCCGAACAGGTCCGGCGAGCCGGTGGTGGCGCTCAGCTCGATCTGCGCCGGCGTCGAGGACGCCGCCACGGCCTTGAGCCGGTCGGTGCCCGGGGGCACCAGGAAGGACGGCACCGCGGAGCTGAGGCTCAGCGGCAGGCTGACGGTCGCCGAGGCGCCCTGCGGCACCAGCGCCAGGTCGACCCGGCGGTCCAGCCGGCCGTCGGCCGCGATCCGCTGGGTCGCGACGGTGTTGTTGGTGTAGTTCACCTGGACGGTGACCGGCTTGCCGGCCGCCAGCCTGGTGCGGGCGTCGTTCGGCAGACCGGCCGCGGTGGCCTGGTTCTGGTTGAACGCGACGGTGCCGGTGAAGTCCTGGGCGAGCTCCTGGCCGCTGACCGGGCCGAGCACGTTCAGGACGAACCGCCAGCGGCCGGCGGCCGGGTTGACGGCCGTGGCCGAGACGCCGTTGCCGGTGCCGGCCAGGTTGCCCTGGGCGTCGAACTGCCCGTTGCCCTCGATGTCGACCGGGGTGCCGTTCGGGCTGATCAGCGCGCCCTGCATGAGCAGCTTCGGGTCCTTGCCGACGGTCACGCCGACCCGCAGGTCCTTCTGGCCCTTCGGGACGTCGAAGGCGTACGCGAAGCTCTGGGTCGGCGAGGCGCTGCGGCCGTTGCCACCGGTGACGGTGCCGGTGAAGGTGCCCTTGCCCTGGTTGACCGGGACGAGGCTGCGCAGCACGACCGGGACGCTGGTGGTGTTGCCGTTGGAGCTGGAGACCAGAACGGCCTCACTGGAGTCACCGCTGGTGGCCGGGGTGGTGAGCTGGACCTTGAGGGTCTTGGTCTGGCCCGGCTTCAGGTCGGTGGTGTTCGGGCTCACGGGGCCGGCCGGCACCGCGCGCTGGGTGGCGGTGCCCAACTGGACGGCGCCGCTGTAGCCGGCCTTGCCGGCCGGGGTGTAGAGGATCGCGGTCCACTCGCCGGCCACCGGGTGCGGAACGTCCACCAGGCCGAAGTTCGCCGGGGTGGCGCCGCCCTGCGGACGGGTGTTGGTCTCGAAGCGGCCCGAGGGGTCGAGCAGCGTCATGCGGACCACCGGTCCGTTGGTGACCGGGGTGGGCGCGCCCTGCCAGGCGATCGAGGCCGCGAGGCGGTCGGCGCCGGCCGGGACGGTGAACTTGACCTGCTTCTGCACCCAGTCCGCGCCGTTGGTCGCGTACTTGAAGGTGTCCTTCGAGGACGGGTCCAGCTGGACGGTCTGCTGGTTGCCCGACTGCGGGGCGAAGCTGCGGGTCGCGGCGCTCACCGTCTGGGTGGTGTCACTGGTGTTGGTGACGGACACGTCGGCGGTGTGGGTCGAGCCGGGGGCGCCGGCGATGTCGACCTGGCCGGTGTTGACCACGACGGTCTTCGCGCCGTCGGTGCCGTCCCCGTCGTCGTAGCCGCGGGCGGCCTCGACGGCGGCGCGGACGTTCAGCAGGCCGGCGCCCTGCTCCTCGGCCGGCACGCCGAGGTCGGTGGCGGTGCCGGTGAGGAACTTCTTCACCAGCGCCGGGGCGGGCGAGTCGCCGCCGTGGGTGTCGCGGTAGGCCTGGATGACCAGGGCCGCGGCGCCGGTGACGAACGGGGCCGACTGGCTGGTGCCGCCGAACGGCTGGATCGGCGAGGGCTGGCCGTTGTAGCCCGTGCAGTCGGTGTACTTGCTGGTGTCGGGCGTGCACAGCGCCCAGTCCGACTCGCCCGGGGCGACCAGGTCGACGGTCCGGCCGGCCTGGGTGAAGCCGCCCGAGGAGAGCGCGGAGATCCGGCTGTTGCTCCAGGTCCTGTTGGAGAACCGGGAGGCCGCGTAACCGGTCTGCTGGTAGTTCTGGTTGTCGGTGGAGGCGCCGACCGCGATCACGTACGGGTCGGTGGCCGGGGTGCCGACCGTGCCGCTGATGCCGGCGTCACCGCTGGAGACGGCGACGGTGACACCCGCCTTGACGGCCTGCTCGTTGAAGAGCGAGATGGTGTCGTGCGCGCCGCTGTCCGGGGTGACGTTGCCGCCGAAGGACTCGTTCAGCACGTCGACGTGGGCGACCCGCACCGCGTAGTCGATCGACTGCAGGATCGAGGAGTTGGACATCATCTCGCCGCCGGCCTTCAGCGCGACCAGGTCGGCGTCCGGGGCGAGGCCGCGGATGCGGATGTTGCAGCCGGCCGGGAGCGGGTGCGAGGAGTTCACGAACGTGGAGACGTCGTAGACCTGGCGGCCCTGGGCGATGACCGCCGAGGCGTCGCCGAAGGCTTCGGCCGCACCGGTCGGCGCGTCCCAGCCGTCGCCCGCGAAGTCCTGGTAGTCGACCACGGCGTGCGAGCCGTCGGCCCGGATGAAGTCCGGGTTGTTGGGGTCGAGGCCGTCCGCGATGTAGGCGACCTTGACGCCCTTGCCGGTGGCCAGGTCCTCCACGCCGGGCTTGCCGTTGCCGGTGACGGCCCGGGTCGAGTAGAGGCCCTCGGGCTCCAGCAGCGGCTTGCTCGGGTCGGAGGGGCAGACCGTGTTGGTCGCGTTCTCCTCCGCCCCCTGGCCGTTACTGCCCGAAACGGCCTGCGGAGCGGCATCGGGCTTGGGCGCCTTGGCGCCGGCGGCGGCAGCGTCCTTGGCCGCCTTCGCCTTTCCGGCGGCCGCCGGGGCGACCTGGACCTGGGCGTCGGCCACCACGGTGGAGACGGCCGGGTCCGCCTGGAGCTGGGCGCGCAGGGCGGGGCCGACCGTGGCCGAGAAGGCGTTGCCGACCACGAAGCTCTTGATGTCGGTGCCGCCGGCCGCCTTGACCTTCTTCAGCAGCGGCGCCTGCGCGTCGGCGGTCTTCTGCTGCCGGGCGCCCAGGTGGCCGTGGTCGGCCGGGGCGTCCGCGATCTGGTCCTTCAGAATCACGATCACCGGCACCGGGGCCCCGTCCGCGGACGCCGCCCGGGCGTTCTGCGGGTCGGGGGCCGGGGCCGCGCTCGCCATGGTCCCGAGGCTCAGGACCATCGACGCGGCGGTGACCGTGACGGCCGCCGCCAGCTGGGTTTTCCGCCAGCCGATCATATAAATCCTCTCGTCAGATGGATAGCTGACGCATTCCAACGCACCTGAGAGGATCACGACAAGGGGGTAAATCCCCATCAGAAAGTAAAGTTGACCATCAATCAGTAAAATTCACGGAGGAAATCGGGCCGAATCATCATCTTTCAGCCGATCGGCCCTTACCGGACCCGGGGCGACTCCACCGCGGGAAGGGCGGTGGCGGCTCCCTTCCCGCGCCACCGCCCGACGAAACGGCGCACCCGGCGAACCGGCGCGTCCGGCTCCTGTCGAGGCCGCCGCCCGCCCGCCCGTCCGACCCGTCCCGGTCAGGACCCGGCCAGCCGCTCCTGAGCGTCCGCCAGGTCCTCGGCGGTCGGCGCGTCGTCCTGGGCCAGCCGGTGGCGCCAGTAGCCGGTGAAGTCGACGGACGCCTTCGGCACCCCGCGCTCCTCGACCAGGTGGCGGCGCAGCGCCCGGACCGCCCCCGCCTCGCCGGCCAGCCAGGCGAACGGCCGGCCCGGCGGCAGCTCGGCGGACCGGACGGCCCCGGTCAGCACGGCGCCCGGGGCGGCGCCGTCCCGGTGCAGCCAGTGCACGTCGAGGCCCTCCGGCCCCTCCAGCGGCTGCCGCTCGGCCTCGTCCGCGACCTCGACGTACGCCACCGCCCGCACCCCGGCGGGCAGCGCCCCGACCAGCGTCGCGAGCGCCGGCAGCGCGGTCTCGTCACCGGCCAGCAGCACCCAGTCGGCCGCCGCCGCGGCCTCGGCGAACGGGACCGGCGGGGCGTACAGCGCGGAGGGGCCGACCATCCCGAGCCGGTCCCCCGGCGCGGCCCGCAGCGCCCAGGCGGCGGCCGGACCGGTGTCGCCGTGCAGCACGAAGTCGATCTCGACCAGCCGGGTGCCGGGGCGCCGACCGCGCAGGGTGAAACCGCGCAGCAGCGGGCGCCGCTCCTCGGGGATCGCCAGGTAGGCCCGGTACCAGCCCGTCGGGTCGTCCTGCCGGGCGGGCAGCACCGGCTCGCGCTGGCCGGGGCGGGGGAAGCAGAGCTTGAGCTGCTGGTCGGGGGCGGTACCGACGGCGTCGGGCAGTTCCTCGGCGGCGAAGGTGATCCGGGCGGTGCGCGGCGTGATCCGGCGGACCTCGACGACCTCGACGAAGGTGACGGGCAATGTCATCGCGAAACCCCTTCGATTGGTAACCTTACGGCATAAAGAGTTGCCGCAGGGGCGATACTTTACGCCATAAGGAGATGTCGGATGACCGTCTACGCCGGACAGGGCGACGCCCATCGCTCGCTCGCCCTGCTCTGGGGTGCGCCCGCGGAACCGCGCACCGGGCGCAGCGGCCCCAAGCCGGGCCTGAGCGTGGACGCGATCGTGTCGGCCGGAATCGCGGTGGCCGACGCCGAGGGCATGGCCGCACTGTCGATGCGCGCCGTGGGCGAACGGCTCGGCCGCACCGCGATGGCGCTCTACACCTATGTGCCCGGCAAGGCCGAACTGCTCGACCTGATGCACGACCGGGTGCTCGCCGAGCTCCCGGTCGAACGCCCGACCGAACTCCCCGCCGAATACCCCTCCGAACTCCCCGGTGAGCGCCCCGCCGAATACCCGTCCGGACTCCCCGACGGACTCCCGGACGACCCCGTTGCGGCCGAGGACTGGAGGGGGGCCGTCACCGCCTGGGCCGAGAACCTGTACGCCTGCTACCTGCGCCACCCCTGGGTGCTCCAGGTCTCGCAGGCCCGCCCGGTGCTCGGCCCCGCCGAACTCGCCGCGATGGAGGCGCTGTTGCGCGCGCTGCGACCGGCCGCACTGGCTCCCCGGCGGCTGCGCGGGGCGGTCGCCGCACTCTGGCAGTTCGTCCGCGGCTTGGCCGCCACCACCGCCGACGCGCGCGGCGCGGCCGCCGCGACCGGCGTCACCGACGAGGACTGGTGGGCCGGCCGCTCCGCCCGACTGGTCGAACTCGCCCCGGACTTCGCGGAACGCTTCCCCCTGCTCGTCGCCCTGCAGAGCGAAGGCGGCGCCCCGGAGGACGGCCACCTGGAGGCCTTCCGCAGCGGGCTCGCCGTGCTGCTCGACGGCATCGCGGCGGAGGGCCTCCCGACGGATCCACGGTGACGCGGTCCCGGGAGCCGAGAACCGGGCCGCTGCGGGCGGTGCGGCCACCACGTCATCGTCACCGCCCGCGACCGCCACCGGGCCCTAGCCGTGCCGGGCGGCGGGGAGCGCCAGCAGGACACCGAGCACCACCAGGGTGGCGTACCCGGCGATCTCGTGGCCCGCCGGCACCAGGACCCGGACGAAGCCGAACAGCCGGAAGCCCTCGATCCAGGTGGACAACAGGCCCGAGGCGCCGCCGACGATCAACACCGAACCGAGGTAGCCGAGCAGGGTCTTCATGCCCCCGAGCCTAGGAAGGCGGCCGGTCGCCGGACGTCCGACTTTCGGTGCGGACCCGCGCCACCAAAGTCGTCCCTTCCGCACGGGTCCGCACGGCTCCGGGTGGCCCCTCGGGCTCCGCACGCGTCCGCAGAACTCCGGACGGAGCAGCAGGCCCGGCGGCCCGGTGGCGGCCCGGGTACGTTCGCCGTGTGCAGCCCAAGCGTGTGCAACAGAAGTCCCCGCATGTCACCAGGGCCGTGGCCGGCACCGCCGCCTGTGCCGCCCTGGTGCTCTTCGTCGTCGCCCCGGCGGCCCTCGCCCAGGACTCCGTCCCCGCCGTCGGCGGGGAGCGGCTCGGCCGCCCGGCCGTCCAGGTCGAACCGCTGGCCGGGGCGCCGGCCCTGCCGTCCGAACTGACCGGCCGCTCCTGGCTGGTCGCCGACGCGGCCACCGGCGAGGTGCTCGCCGCCCGTGACGCCCACCTGCCGTTGCCCCCGGCCAGCACCCTCAAGATGCTGTTCGCGGACACCGTGCTGCCCAAGTTCGACCGGGGCCTGGAACACAAGGTCACCACGGCCGAACTCGCCAGCCTCGGCGCCGGCAGCAGCCTGGTCGGCGTCAAGGAGAACCTGGCCTACCGGGTCGAGGACCTGTGGCGGGGCGTCTTCCTCAGTTCCGGCAACGACGCCGTCCACGTCCTCTCCCACATGAACGGCGGCATCCAGCGGACCGTCACCGAGATGCAGGAGCGCGCCCGGGCGCTCCAGGCCCGGGACACCCATGTGGTCTCCCCCGACGGCTACGACATGGACGGCCAGGTCTCCTCCGCCTACGACCTCACGCTCTTCGCCCGGGCCGGGCTGCGCAACACCGACTTCCGCTCCTACTGCTCCACCCGCACCGCGAGCTTCCCCGGCGGGCTGGACAAGCTCACCGGCCGGCGCACCAGCTTCGACATCGCCAACACCGACCGGCTGCTCGGCAAGTACCCCGGCCTGATCGGCGTCAAGAACGGCTACACCACCAACGCGGGCGCCACCTTCACCGGCGCCGCCGAACGCGACGGCCGCACCCTGCTGGTGACGGTGATGCACCCCGAGGCGCAGGGCACGGTGTACGACGAGGCCGCCAGCCTGCTCGACTGGGGCTTCGCGGCCGCCGGAAAGGTCCGGCCGGTCGGCAAACTGGTCGACGAGCCCGCCGGCCCCTCGCCCTCCCCGTCCGCCGGGGCCGCGGCCGAGGCCGCCGACCAGCTCCCGCCCTGGGCCCGCCCGCCGGTGGCCGGCGGCTCCGACTCCGGCTTCGCCGCCGCCGTCTGGACCGCCACGGCCCTCGGCACCGCGCTCGCCGCCTGGGCCACCGCCCGCACCGCCGCCCGCCGCCGAGCCGCGCCCGCCCGGGCCGTTCCCGTCCCCGCGTACGGCGGGGGCGGCGCGACCGCCGTCGGGGGCGCCACCGGCGTCGTTGGCCGCGGCCGGCGCCGCGTGGTCCGCCACGCCCGCACGCTGGTCCGCACCGCCCGCCCCCGCGCCCGCGCCCGAACCCACCGCGCCGGATCCGACTGACCGGCGAGGAAGGCCGCCGGCCCGCTGCCCGTCCCGGTGCCGGACCGGCCCTTCCCGGGCGGCCTCGGCGCACGCCCCACGCCCTTCCGGGGGAGCGCGCCGGCCGGGTTCCGGTGAACCGCCCTCTAGACTTCCGGCCATGACCACGCCCGACCCCTCCGCCGCGGACCGGCTCTCCCGGATCGTCCGGCTCTCCTCCGGGAGCTACCTGCTCGTCACCACGTACAAGAAGGACGGCACCACCGTGCCGACCCCGGTGTGGGTGGTGCGTGACGGGGAGGCGCTCGGCGTCTGGACCGTCGCGGACTCCTGGAAGGTCAAGCGGATCCGCAACCGCGCGGACGTGCTGGTCGGCCCCTGCGACGTCAAGGGCAACCCGACCGGCGAGCAGTACCCCGCCACCGCCGAGATCCTCGGCCCCGAGCGCACCGCCGCCTACCGCACGCTGCTGCGCCAGAAGTACGGCCTGCTCGGCGTGCTCACCCTGCTCGGCAGCCGGCTGCGGCGCGGCGAGCGCGGCACCGTCGGCATCCGGATCACGCTCGCGGACTGAGCTACGGGTGCGGGCCGCTCGGCACGCCGGGCGACCCGAGCCGGGCCGGGCGACGTGGCAGGCTGGCGGCCATGGACGAGAACGCGGCCGGGCCGCTTCCCCTGCTGGTCGTCGACGGCGCGAACGTGGTCGGCTCCGTGCCGGACGGCTGGTGGCGGGACCGGCGGGGCGCCGCCGAGCGGCTGCGGGACGGGCTGGTCGCGGTGGCCGCCCGGGGCGTGCCGGAGCTGCCCGGCCCGCTGGAGGTGGTCCTGGTGGTGGAGGGCGCGGCCCGGGGCGTCGACGGGGTGGCCGGGGTGCGGGTGGTCGCGGCGAGCGGCAGCGGGGACGACCGGATCGTGGAGCTGGTCCGCGCGGCCCGCACCGAGGACCCGGAGCGGACCTGCCTGGTGGTCACCGCCGACCGTGAACTACGCTCCCGGGTCGGCGTGTTGGGCGCCGGGGCGACCGGGCCGCGCAGTGTGCGGAGCTGACTGCTCCCAGGGGTGGCCGCCGTCCTGGCCGCTCTCCAACAGCGGGATCAGCTCGAAGGACGCGTCGCTGAGGCCGCCGAGGGTGTAGCGGCGCGGGCCGGGGGCGGTGTGGCCGACGGCGTAGCCGGCCAGGTTCCAGGTGTACACCGGGACGTCCTCGGGGACGGGCGCGAACGGGTCGGCGCTCGACCGGTGGGCCTGCTCGTCGGTGACCACGACCACCCGGTCGTGCTCCCGGTAGTGCCGGCGGACCGCGCCGGCCATGTCGGTGCCGCCCAGGTTGCGGAAGAGCCCCAGGGTCCGCAGCACCGAGGGTTCCGGTTCGACCGCCCGGCTGCCGGTGCCGAACTGGACCAGGTCGGCCCGCTCGGCCCGCAGAGCCAGCGCGGTGCCGAAGACGGCGGCGGTGTCCGCCCGGTTCAGCTGGGTCCGGGCCGACGGCAGGTCGAACATCGAGGACGAGCGGTCCACCAGCACCAGGGTGCGGCCGGGCAGCACGGGCACCCCGGCCAGCGAGTGCCCGAGGGCGGTCTCCAGGGACTCGGACCAGCGGGACGAGCGGGTGGCGCGGTGGGCGGCGAGGAAGCGGAACGGGAACTGCCGGGAGCGCCGGACCTCCTCCGGGTCGGCGATCCGGCCGGCCGCCCGCGCCGCCGGCTCGTCGCCGACCCCGGCCTGGTCGAAGTTGCGGAGGTTGCGCACCAGCGCCATCGGGCCCATCGAGGGGATGACGGCCTCCCAGGCGGCGGCGTCCAGCGGGCCCTGCAGCCAGCCGGCCAGGGCCTCCCAGGTCATCCCGGCCTCGGCGAGGCGCTGCGCGCCGCCGGGCTCGGTGACCAGCGCCCTGCGGTCGGCCGGCGGGACACCGAGCAGTTCGTGGTGGGCGCTCAGCAGGCGCTGGTCGGCGGGCGGCAGGGCGCGGTCCGGGCGGTGTCGGCGGTCCAGGGCGTACCGGAACAGCGCGCCCTGCCAGGGCTTGTCCGGGTCGGGCGCGGGGTGGATGAGCTCCAGGACGTCACCGAAGCGGAAGCCGCGCGAGGGCGTGTCGTACTTCAGCAGCGCGCGGCCGGTGTAGAGCCGGCGGACCGCGTCGCCGATGCCGCGGCGCAGCGGCTGGGGCAGCCGACGGCCGTACCGGCCGGTCCAGTGCGTCAGCAACTCGCCCGGCTCGTCGGGGCGTTGGAGCACCGCGTCGACGGCCTGCCGGGAGTACCCGGCGGCGCCGGCCGCCGACCGGGCGTGGACGAACTCGACGGCCCCGACCAGGGCGGCGGTCCGGACGCGGAACCCGGTGCGCAGCCGGCGCAGCAGCCCGAGGGTCCACTCGGGGTCGCTCACGGCGTGCTCGCGGATCAGCCGCACGTACCGCTCGTCGCGCTCGACGGCCGACTCGTAGAAGCTCTCCTGGCCGAACAGGTGGGAGACGGCGAGGAGGAACAGTTCCTCCTTCGGCTCCCGGAGGTAGCCGGTGCCGCCCTGATGGTTGGTGACCGCCGTTCCCGGGGCGGCCGTCCGTTCCGGGGTGGCCGCGGTGCGCCGGACGACCGGCGGCGGCGCCGAGCGCAGGTGCTGGACCTCCGGGATCGGCCACTGGCCGTGGGTGGAGAGCGGGGAGGACACCC
>NZ_JBIVVI010000086.1:0-13716 GCF_044757675.1 Kitasatospora sp. NPDC091257 | reverse complement strand
GCTTCGGCCTGGGCGCGGGTGACCGCTCGGGGGTGTGGAAGGTGAGCGACTTGGCCGGGGCCGCCGCGGTCGTCGTGGCGGCGGCCGCCGCCGTGGTGCCGAAGTCGAGGTCGGGCTGCCTGGGCCGGCTCCCGTTCTCGCCGTTCGGGCGGCTGTCCATCGGGGTGTCGAGCCCGTAGTAGCGGTAGAGCTGGAGTTCCTGGGCGGGGGACAGGTGCTGGCCGACGCCGAAGTCCGGCGACTCCTTCACCAGCGACTTGTCGTACGGCACCCGGAGCTCGTCGCCGGCGAACTCGCTCGTGGTCAGCGGGACGAAGGCGTCCCGGCCGAAGATGCCGGTCCGGACCGCGGCCCACTCGGGCCGGCCGGTGGCGTCGTCCAGGTAGACCTCGTCGACCGTGCCGATCTTGTCTCCGTTGCGGTCGACGGCTTTGTGGCCGATGAGGTCCCGGGGGTCGATGTCCGTCTGCACTTCTTTCCTCCCGCGCGCTGAACCTGCGGAACTCCCGCAGGAAGGCGGCCGGAGCACCCGATTCCGTCCGCCACTTCACACCAAAAGCCATGAATCGGACGAGCGCGACCCCGGGTGCGCCGTCCGGGGGCGGCGCTGGACCGTCCGGGGGACGCGCGTAGACCTCCAGTGACCAGACACACCCGTGATCGGGGGGCCTCCCGCTGGTACCCTGGGCGGCGACCGCAGAGCCCGCTCGGGAGAGTCTCCGATCACGAAAACCGCTGGTCGGAGCGCCGAAGGAGCAACTCCTCCCCGGAATCTCTCAGGCATCCGTACCGTGTGGGGTAGGTCACTCTGGAAAGCAGGGCAGGAGCGTCGGCACGGAAGCCGGCGATCACCACCCTCACCGACGGTGCAAGCCGGCGGAGCGCCCACAGCGCTCCGTGCGGGTGAAGCTCTCAGGTCCCGATGACAGAGGGGGAGGCCTGTCGGGTCCGCGCGCCCAGGCTCGTCCGCTGCCCGCAGCGGTGGAGCCGGCCGGCGTGCGTACCCCCGCCGGTCCGTGACCAGGAGGCCTCGACCACCATGAACGCCCAGCCGAACGCGGGACGCCCCACCGGCGCCTCGACCCTCACCGAGCTTGAGCTGGCCAGCCCCTTCGAGAACCGCCACATCGGCCCCGACGCCGCCGCGCAGGAGAAGATGCTGGCGTCCGTCGGCTACGGCTCGCTGGACGAGCTCGCCGGGACCGCGGTGCCCGAGGCGATCCGCTCCATCACCGCCCTGGACCTGCCCGCGGGCCGGTCCGAGGCCCAGGTCCTCGCCGAACTGCGCGAGCTGGCCGGCCGCAACCAGGTGCTCCAGCCGATGATCGGCCTGGGCTACTACGGCACCTTCACCCCGCCGGTGATCCTGCGCAACGTCATGGAGAACCCGGCCTGGTACACCGCCTACACCCCGTACCAGCCGGAGATCTCGCAGGGGCGCCTGGAGGCGCTGCTGAACTTCCAGACCCTGGTCTCCGACCTGACCGGCCTGCCGACCTCCGGCTCCTCCCTGCTGGACGAGGGCACCGCGGCCGCCGAGGCGATGGCGCTGGCCCGCCGGGTCACCAAGGTCAAGGGCGGCGTCTTCCTGGTCGACGCCGAGACCCTGCCGCAGACCGTCGCGGTGATCAACACCCGCGCCGTGCCGACCGGCGTTGAGGTCGTCGTCGCCGACCTGTCCGAGGGCATCCCGGCCGAGATCGCCGAGCGCGGCGTCTTCGGCGTGCTGCTCCAGTACCCGGGTGCCACCGGCGTGGTCCGCGACCTCACCCCGGTGATCGAGCAGGCGCACGGCCTGGGCGCGATCGTCGCCGTCGCCGCCGACCTGCTCGCGCTGACCCTGCTCAAGTCCCCGGGCTCGCTGGGCGCCGACATCGCCTGCGGCACCTCGCAGCGCTTCGGCGTGCCGATGGGCTTCGGCGGCCCGCACGCCGGCTACCTGTCGGTGCGCGCCGAGTACGCCCGCTCGCTGCCCGGCCGCCTGGTCGGCGTCTCCGTCGACGTCGACGGCAACCGCGCCTACCGCCTGGCGCTGCAGACCCGCGAGCAGCACATCCGCCGCGAGAAGGCCACCAGCAACATCTGCACCGCCCAGGTGCTGCTCGCCGTGATGGCCTCGATGTACGCCGTCTACCACGGCCCCGACGGCCTGGCCGACATCGCCCGCCGCACCCACCGCTACGCCGCCGCCCTCGCCGAGGGCCTGCGGGCCGGCGGCGTCGAGCTGCTGCACGGCGAGTTCTTCGACACCGTCACCGCCGTCGTCCCGGGCCGCGCCGCCGAGATCGCCGCCGCCGCCCGTGCCAACGGCATCAACCTGTTCCAGGACGGCGCGGACCGGATCTCCATCTCCACCGACGAGACCACCACCCGCGAGCACCTGGCCGGCGTCTGGGCCGCGTTCGGCGTCGAGCCGGTCGAGGTCCCCGAGACCGCCGACGCGCTGCCCGCCGCGCTGCTGCGCGAGGACGAGTACCTGACCCACCCGGTCTTCCACAGCCACCGCTCGGAGACCGCCATGCTGCGCTACCTGCGCCGCCTGTCGGACCGGGACTACGCGCTGGACCGCGGCATGATCCCGCTGGGCTCCTGCACCATGAAGCTCAACGCGACCACCGAGATGGAGGCGGTGACCTGGCCGGAGTTCGGCCAGCTGCACCCCTTCGCGCCGATCGACCAGGCCCAGGGCTACCTCACCCTGATCCGCCAGCTGGAGCAGCAGCTGGTCGAGGTCACCGGCTACGACGCCGTCTCGATCCAGCCGAACGCCGGCTCGCAGGGCGAGCTGGCCGGCCTGCTGGCCGTCCGCGCCTACCACCACGCCAACGGTGACACCCAGCGCGACGTCTGCCTGATCCCGTCCTCCGCGCACGGCACCAACGCGGCCTCCGCCGTGATGGCCGGCATGCGGGTGGTCGTGGTGAAGACCCTGGTCGACGGCGACGTGGACGTCGAGGACCTGAAGGCCAAGATCGAGCAGCACCGCGACAACCTGTCGGTGCTGATGGTCACCTACCCGTCCACCCACGGCGTGTACGAGACCCAGATCACCGACATCTGCGCCCTGGTGCACGAGGCCGGCGGCCAGGTGTACGTGGACGGCGCCAACCTGAACGCCCTGGTCGGCCTCGCCAAGCCGGGCAAGTTCGGCGCGGACGTCTCCCACCTGAACCTGCACAAGACCTTCTGCATCCCGCACGGCGGCGGCGGCCCGGGCGTCGGCCCGGTCGCGGTGCGCGCCCACCTGGCGCCGTACCTGCCGAACCACCCGCTGCAGGCGGAGGCCGGCCCGGCCACCGGCGTGGGCCCGATCTCGGCCGCGCCGTGGGGCTCGGCGGCCATCCTGCCGATCTCCTGGGCGTACGTCCGGCTGATGGGCGGCGAGGGCCTCAAGCGCGCGACCCAGGTCGCGGTGCTGAACGCCAACTACATCGCCAAGCGCCTGGCGCCGCACTTCCCGGTGCTCTACACCGGCCCGGGCGGGCTGGTCGCGCACGAGTGCATCATCGACCTGCGCCCGCTGACCAAGGAGACGGGCGTGACGGTGGACGACATCGCCAAGCGCCTGATCGACTACGGCTTCCACGCGCCGACGATGTCCTTCCCGGTGGCCGGCACGCTGATGATCGAGCCGACCGAGTCCGAGGACCTGTACGAGATCGACCGGTTCTGCGACGCGATGATCACCATCCGGGCCGAGATCGACAAGGTCGGCTCGGGCGAGTGGGCGGCCGACGACAACCCGCTGCGCAACGCCCCGCACACCGCCGCCACGCTGGCCGGCGACTGGGCGCACGGCTACTCGCGGCAGGAGGCGGTCTTCCCGGCCGGCGTGAACCCGGCGGACAAGTACTGGCCGCCGGTGAGCCGGATCGACGGCGCGTACGGCGACCGCAACCTGGTCTGCTCCTGCCCGCCGCTGGACGAGTACGGCGTCTGACCGGACCGGGCCCTCGGAGGTCCGACCCGCGCGACAGGGCCCCGGCGGAGTTTCCGCCGGGGCCCTGCCCGTGGTGCCGTCGAGTCGGCGGCTGCCCCCGCCGTACGGCCGGACGGGTGGTCAGGCCGCGTGGGCGACGGGGCGGCGCGGGGCGATCACCCGGCCGTCGGGCAGCAGCTCTCCGGTGTCCTCGAACAGGACGACGCCGTTGCAGAGCAGGCTCCAGCCCTGCTCCGGATGGCGGGCCACCGACGCGGCCGCCTCGCGGTCCTCGGACTCGGCCGATGGGCACTCAGGACGGTGCTGGCACATACGCGTACCCTCGCTTCGCTCTGCGATCCTCCCCGTGGTGCGGTCGCCGGAGGCCGTGCCGTCCGGAACCGCCGCGGTGGTCGGATCCTGTCCGCACGCCGGCCAAGTGTGGACCGGCGTTCAAGTGGGTAGGACAGGGGGTCCTTCCACGCTGGTTCCCAGTGTCGGCATCCCGGGACCCGCGCGCAGGGATTTCGTGACATGCGCCACAACTCCCGGGTAGAGATCACCCGTTCAGGTGGGGCCGACGGGAAAAGGCGCACCAGTGGGTGAGTCGGGGTATGGCCCGATGAGGCCATGCCGGATGGCCCGGACGGGTGGTCGCCGTTCGGGTGAGGAGCCGCGGGGGCGGGTGTGCCGGCAGGGCCGGGGACCGCGGGGCGCCGTGCGGGCGCGCGGGTACGGCCTCGGGCCGCCGGGCGGGTGGGCCCGGCGGCCCGAGGGGGCGTCGGTGGGTCAGGAGGAGCCGAGCAGCAGCGGCCTGGCGAGCGGGGCGCGGGCGAGCAGCGGCAGCAGTTCGGCGGCCGGGCACGCGCGGTGCGCGGTGACGCCGAGCGGGGCCGGGGCCAGCGGGATCAGCAGGTCGGCGGCCGGGTCGCCGTCGGGGCTGTGCAGCCACAGCGCCGTGGCGTACTGGCCGGGGAAGGTCAGCAGCCGCGGCTGTTGGCGGGTCCGGGAGGTCTGGGCGAGCTGCCAGGCCTCGCGCAGCGCCCGGACCGTCGAGTCGAGGTAGGGGCCCGCGGTGAAGTGGGAGAAGGTGTGGCCCTCGGCGCTCTGCACCACCTCGGCGGCGGCGGCCACCTCGGCGCCGTCCTTGATCAGGAAGCGCCAGCCGGTGCGGCGGGCGGCCGGGAGCTCCGGGCGCCCGCCGGTCAGGACGTGCACCGCGAGGGGGTGGGCGGGGAGCAGCGGGCCGGTCGGATGACGCAGTGCTGCGGCGGCGGGCTGGCGCAGCGCGGTCTCCGAGTCGAGCGCGCCCAGGACCGCGCGCAGTGCGCTCGGCGGGGGCTGGGGGGGTTGCAGAGTCATGGCGGGGTCCGCCTCTCCAAGCGAGATCGGCGTGCGAGTGCGGCATACCGGCGTGGCGGGCGACGCGTCTTCGGTGACGGGGCCCGGCAGTGTCCGGTTGTGCAGGATCGCGGTGCCGGCGCGGTCGCCGCCGTCGACGAGGGCCTTCGGGGCGAGGCGGACCGGCCGGAGCGCTGTACCAATTCGAACAGATGCACAGGGTGATCTGTTTATCACAGGCTGTGGCGCCGGGCAAGTCTACAGTTCGTCTGATTTTCCGTCAGATGCCTTGCAATGCAAGCCAGTAGGCGCATTCGGGTATCGATCTTCGAGGTGGGCATGATGGTTGCACGGTCGGTCGACCGGGTGCTCGACGGGGTGGCTCTGGAGGAGGGGACCGTGGGCGAGAAGGTCGTGGCGACTCGCGCGGAACTGGCGGACCGACACCTGTACCGGCGCAAGCTCCACGCGTGTCTCGAAGCGCTCGGACGGATGCTCCGCGAGGACCGCTTCGACCGGCCGCGGGCGGTGATGGGCCTGGAGATCGAGCTCAACCTGGCCGACGAGCAGGGCCTGCCGGCCATGAACAACGCGCAGGTGCTCAGCGCGATCGGCTCCAGCGACTTCCAGACCGAACTGGGCCGCTTCAACATCGAGGTCAACATCACGCCGCACCGGCTCTGCGGGCACGTCTTCGAGGAACTGCGCGAGGAGATCGACACCGGGCTGCGCTACGCCGACCGGCGGGCGGCCGAGGCGGGCGCCCGGATCGTCATGGTGGGCATCCTGCCGACCCTGGAACACGCCCACACCGGGCTCGACGCGATGAGCCACAACCAGCGGTACAGCCTGCTCAGCGACCAGATCCTGGCCGCCCGCGGCGAGGACATCGCCCTGGACATCGAGGGGGTCGAGCGCCTCCAGCTGGAGTCGATCACCATGGTGGCCGAGGCCGCCGCCACCTCGCTCCAGCTGCACCTCCAGGTGACCCCGGAGCGGTTCTCCTCGGTGTGGAACGCGGCCCAGGCGATCTGCGGGCCGCAGCTCGCGCTCGGCGCCAACTCGCCGTTCCTGTTCGGGCGGGAGCTGTGGCGGGAGACCCGTCCGGTGCTCTTCCAGCAGGCCTGTGACACCCGGACGGCGGAGCTCAAGGCGCAGGGCGTGCGCCCCATCACCTGGTTCGGCGAGCGCTGGGTGGACTCGGCGTACGACCTGTTCGAGGAGAACCTGCGGTACTTCCCCGCGCTGCTGCCGATCTGCGACGACGAGGACCCGCTGAAGGTGCTGGCCTCCGGCGGCGCGCCCAGGCTCGCCGAGATGCGGCTGCACAACGGCACCATCTACCGCTGGAACCGCCCGGTCTACGACATCGCGGGCGGGGTGGCGCACCTGCGGGTGGAGAACCGGGCCCTGCCGGCCGGGCCCACGGTGGCCGACACCCTGGCCAACGCCGCCTTCTACTACGGGCTGGTGCGGGTGCTCGCCGAGCAGCCCCGGCCGATCTGGACCCGGCTCCCGTTCGAACGGGCGGACGAGAACTTCCAGCAGGGCGCCCGGTACGGCATCGACGCGGTGTTCCAGTGGCCGCGCTCCGGGCGGGCCGGGCGCGGCGGCGGGCTGCAGACCGTGTCCGCCGTCGACCTGGTGCTGAACGAGCTGCTGCCGATGGCCCACCAGGGCCTCGACGAGTGGGGCGTGGAGCCCGCCGACCGGGACCGCTACCTGGGCATCATCGAGCAGCGCTGCCTGCGCCGCGCCAACGGCGCGTCCTGGCAGGTCGCGACCTTCCACCGGCTGCGCGAGCAGTACGGGATGGACCGGCCGGCCGCGCTCGCGGCGATGACCAGGCGCTACGCCGAACACATGCGCGGCGGGGAGCCGGTGCACACCTGGCCGGTGGGCTGACCCCCGGAACCCGCCTCCCCGCCGGGGCGTCCCGGCGGCTGTGTCAGGATGATCGCTCCGGCGGTCGGCCGACGGCCGGAGCGACCGCCCCTCCGCTGGAGCCCCCGTGACCACCGTCCCGACCGCGCCGGAGACCGCGAAGCCCACCCGTCGGCTGTTCGGCGCGGAACTGCTGATCGTCCTCGGCCTCTCCCTCGGGGCCAGCGGGATCAGCGCGCTGATCAGCTTCACCGGCTCGCTCACCGAACCGCTCAAGCTCGGCCAGCAGGTCGCCACGCTGAACGGCTCGCGGGCGCCCGGGCGGCCCTGGCTGGACCTCGTCTGGCAGCTGTACTACATCGGCCGCGGGCTGATGCCGGTGGTGCTGGTCGGCTACCTGCTGGTGCGCGAGGGCGTCACGCTGCGGGTGCTGGGCTTCGACCTCGGGCAGAAGCTGCGCGACCTGGGGCGGGGCGCCGCCGTCGCGGCCGCGATCGGCGGGTCGGGGCTGGCGCTCTACCTGGCCTCGCAGGCGGCCGGGTACAACCTCACGGTGGCGCCGTCCGGGCTGCCGGACGTGTGGTGGCGGGTACCGGTGCTGGTGCTGTCGGCCTGGCAGAACGCCATCCTGGAGGAGGTCGTCGTCCTCGGCTACCTGCTGCGCCGGGTGGGGCAGTTGGGGTGGTCGTGGCCCGCCGCGGTGGTGGCGAGTTCGGTGCTGCGCGGCTCGTACCACCTGTACCAGGGGGTCGGCGGGCTGATCGGCAACATGGTGATGGGCGTGGTGTTCTGCCTGCTGTACCGGCGCTGGGGGCGGGTGATGCCGCTGGTGGCGGCGCACGCGCTGATCGACACCGTGGCCTTCGTCGGGTACGCCCTGCTGGCCGGGCACGTCAGCTGGCTTCCGACCCCTTGAGCGAGAGCGCCTGGCCGCGCGGCGGACGGGCGAGCAGCCGGTCGACGTGCCGGCGTTCCAGGCCCTGGCCGGGGTCGACGGGCAGCAGCAGGCGGTCCCGGCGCCACTGGGAGCGGCGGACCAGCCGCGGCGGGATGACGTCGTCCACCCAGGCGAACGGCCGGCCGTCGGCGTAGCGCAGCAGCGGGGCCCACTTGGCGGCGGAGAACAGCTCCATCAGCGGGACGCGCGGGTCGCCGGGCTGCGGGACGTAGCCGGTGAAGGTGACCACGGGGAGCGGGTCCAGGCCGATCGCGGGGGCGATGTGGGTGTTGGCGTGCTCCTCCCAGGTGGTGGCCCAGACCAGGTCGTACGTTCCGGCGAGCTCGCGCAGCCAGGCGCCGTGCCGGGCGGACAGCAGGACGGTGTAGCCGAACAGGGTGTGGGCGTCGAACCCGGCGTCCGGGTGCGGGCAGACCGGGTTCAGGACGCCGTCGACGTCCAGGAACAGCAGTGGCTTCGGCACCGGTGGCCCCTCGGATGCGGTGGTGTTTCCTGTCTGTTCGGACGACCCTCGCACACCTCCGGTTGCCCGCGGGCGGGCGCACGCGGGGCGCACGGGGCGCTCACGGGGTGGGCGCGGGCTCGCCGACGGGCACCGGTGCGTCCGACGTGCTCCGACGGCTCAGCCGGCGGACCTGTGGGTCCAGCAGGACGACCGCGCTGAGCACCAGACAGGCGACGGCGCACGCCCAGAGCGCGCCGGACAGGCCGAGCGCCACGGCGGCGGGGCCGGCCAGCGCCGTGCCGACCGGGGCCAGCGAGTAGGAGCCGAGTTCGTCGTACGCGGACACCCGGGAGAACATCTCCTCGGGTATCTCCTGCTGGAGCGCGACCATCCAGTTGACGCTGAAGACGGTGACACCGACGCCGGACAGGAACATCGCGACGACCAGCAGCGGCAGCGGCACCTCGGCGGCGAGGGCCACGGCGGGCACGCCGAACAGGAAGACCCCCCAGTTGCCGACCAGCAGGATCCGGCGGGGCCGCCAGCGGGTCATCAGCACGCCGGCGGCCACCAGGCCGACGCCGTAGGCGGACATCGCCAGGCCCCAGGCGCCCGCGCCGCCGAGCCGCTCCTTGGCGGCGGTCGGCCCGTACACCGACTCCACCGCGTTGATGCAGGCGACCAGCACGGAGAACTGGAGCACGATCACCCAGAGCCAGCGGCGGGAGGCGAACTCCCGCCAGCCCTCGCGCAGATCGCGCAGCATGCTGGTGCCGGTGGACGCGGGGCCCTGCTCCGGCTCCAGGAAGAAGCGGAGGGCGGCGGCGGCCAGGAAGCACAGGGCGTCCAGGGCGAGCACCCAGCCGGGGCCGACGGCGGCGGTGAGGGCGCCGCCGAGGGCGGCGCCGCCGATCTGGGAGGCGTTGAGGCCCATCCGGAAGACCGCGAAGGCGCGGGCGGCGTGCTCCTGCGGGACGGCCTGCATGATCATGCCGCCGGAGGCGGGGGAGTAGAGGGCGTAGCCGGCTCCGCCGGCCGCGGAGAGCGCCAGCATCTGCCAGAGCCGGACCTCCCCGGTCAGCACCAGGGCGGCCAGGACGGCCTGGGAGACCCCGCTGAACACATTGGCGGCGACCATGATCAGGTGGCGCGGCAGCCGGTCGGCGAGGGTGCCGCCGACCACCATGAGCAGCACGGTGGGCACCAGCCGGGCGGCGGTGACGTAGCCGACCTCGGTGGTGGTGCCGCCGGTGCCGAGCACGGCGAAGGCGGTGGCGATGGGGGCGCCGGCGTTGCCGAGGCCGCTGATCACGGTGGCGGCGGTCTGGATGCGGAAGTTGCGGCTCGCCCAGGCGAAGCGGCGCGGGGACGGGAGTGGGGTCGGCACCCGGAGACTATGCCGTGGGGCCGTACGGGTGTCCATCCGGTTTACCCGCCCGGAGGGCCCGGAGCGTGGGGTTTCGGCCGAGCCGGCCCCATCGGCCGAGGTGGCCCCCCTCAGCCGAGGTGGCCCCAGAGGAAGGTGAGGGTCCGGCGCCAGGCGATCCGGGCCTGGAGCGGGTCGTGGGTGCCGATCAGGTTCTCGTCGTTCATGAAGGCGTGCCCGGCCGGGTAGAAGTGGATCTCCGGGCGGACGTCGGTGGCCTCGCCGATCCGGATCGCCGCCTCGTCCACGGCGGCCATCGGGATCGAGCCGTCCAACTCGCCGAAGTGGCCGAGCACATGGGCGGTCAGTCCGCGGTAGTCGAAGTCCGGATCGGGCGGCAGGCCGTAGAACGGGACCACGGCGGCCACCTTGTCGCCGGCCCGGGCGGCCAGCAGCAGGGCGAAGCCGCCGCCCATGCAGAAGCCGACCACGCCGACCGCGTCGCCGACCACGCCGTCGAGGGCGAGCAGGTGGTCGACGGCCCCAGCCAGGTCCTCCACCGCCCGGTCGACCGGGAGCTCGCGCTTGAACCGGGCGGCCTCGGCGCCGTCGTGGGTGGTGGCGCCGCCGAACAGGTCGGGGGCCAGGACGGTGAACCCCTCGGCGGCGAAGCGGTCGGCCATGTCGGCGATGTGCGAGGTGAGCCCCCACCACTCCTGCACCACCACCAGGCCCGGCCCGACCCCCTGCGGCGGGCGGGCCAGGTAGCCGTGCGCGGTGCGGCCGTTGCTCGGGAAGGTGATGTTCTGCCGGGAGCCGCCCTCGTCAGGCATGGCTTCCTCTCGGTGGGTCGGGCCGCGTGCGGCGGGTGTTCGGCGGGGTGGGCCGGGTCAGCCCATCTCCTCCAGGGCACGGCCCTTGGTCTCCTTGATGCAGAAGACCACGAACGGGATGGAGAGCAGGGCGAAGGCCGCGTAGATGACGTACGTCGCCGAGAGGTTCCAGTCGGCGAGGTCCGGGAAGCTGACGGTGATCGCCCAGTTGGCGATCCACTGCGCCGAGGCGGCGACGGACAGCGCCAGCGCGCGGATCCGGTTGGGGAACATCTCGCCGAGCAGGACCCAGACCACCACGCCCCAGGAGAAGGCGAAGCAGAGCACGAAGACGTGCGCCGCGATCAGGGCGACGGTGGCGTGGGTGTTGTCCAGGGTGGCGGTGCTGCCGGTGCCCTCCCGGTAGGAGAACGCCCAGGCGGCGGTGCCCAGCGCGGCCGCCATGCCGATCGAGCCGGCCAGGGCGAGCGGCTTGCGGCCGATCCGGTCCACCAGGGCCATCGCGATCACCGTGCCGATCACGTTGATGATCGAGGTGGAGAGGCTGATCAGCAGCGAGTTGGACTCGTTGATGCCGACCGACTGCCACAGGAAGGACGAGTAGTAGAAGATCACGTTGATGCCGACGAACTGCTGGAACACCGAGGCGCCGATGCCGACCCAGACGATCGGCAGCAGGCCGAAGCGGCCGCCGAGCAGGTCCTTGAGCCGGGGCTTGTGGGCGGACTCCAGCACCGAGCGGATCTCCGCCACCCGGGCGTCCAGGTCCACGCCCTCGCCCTCCACCTCCGCCAGCACCTTGCGGGCCTGCTCCTCGCGGTGGTCGGCGATCAGGAAGCGCGGCGACTCCGGGATGGCGAGCGCCATCAGCCCGTACACCAGGGCCGGGATGGCCTCGACACCGAGCATCCACTGCCAGGCCTGGATGCCGCCGAGGTGGTTGGTGGACTCGCCGCCGGCGGCCTGGTTGAGCGCCCAGTTGGCGAGCTGGGAGACGGTGATGCCGAGCACGATAGCCATCTGCTGGAACGAGGCGAGCCGGCCGCGGTAGGCGGTCGGGGCGACCTCGGCGATGTAGGTGGGGGCGATCACCGAGGCGATGCCGATCGCGATGCCGCCGACCACGCGCCAGGCGGCGAGGGTCTCGATGTTCGGCGGGAACATCGAGCCGATGCCGCTGGCCGCGAACAGTGCGGCGGCCAGCAGCATCGTGCGGACCCGGCCGAGGTGGTCGGCGAGCCGGCCGGCGAGCACCGCCCCCAGGGCCGAGCCGAGCAGGGCGATGGCCACCACGAAGGCGGTGGTGCCGTGGCCCACCGCGAAGTGCTTCTGGATGCCCGTCACGGCACCGTTGATCACCGCGCTGTCGTAGCCGAACAGGAAGCCGCCCATGGCGGCGGCCGCCGAGATGAACACCACGTGGCCGAGGTGGGCCTCGCCGGCCGCCCGTTGGCTGTTGACTGAGGACACGCGCGCTCCCGGGGGTCGACGGGCCCGCTCCGACGCCGAGTGGGCAGGGCTCGTCTCACATTCGAGCAGCGCGGCGGCCGACCTGCCCGAGTTGGCGGCCGACCGGGTGATCCGGGGTCAGCCGGTGGCGTGCGGCCCGTCGGTGCGCCGTCCGCTGGTGCGCGGGAGGTCGGAGTGCGGGGCGTTGTCCAGGGGGCCGGCGGGGCCCTGCGGTGCGGTGCGCGGTCCGTCGGTGCGCCGCCGGTGACGGCGGAGCAACTGGGCGCGGGCGGCGGCGTACTGGTCCCGGCCGCGCCCCGGGCCGCCGGCACGCTCGGCGAGCCGGTCGGCGATCGCGTACTGTGCCTCGGCCGGCTTCTTGTCGTCGTACTTGAACTTGGCCCGCACCTCGTCGACGGTCAGCCGGAGCGCGCGCAGCCCGGGCAGCTGCCGGGCCAACTCGCCCTCGCCGGGCACCACCCGGACCTCCGGCGTCTCCGGCTGGAAGTGCGCCAGCTGGCGGTTGAGGATCTCCGCCTTGCCGGCCGCGGACTCCACCACCTCGGCGGTGCAGTGGAAGTGGACCGAGGCGTAGTAGCTGGTGGGTGTGCCCGGTGCGCCGCGCCAGTGGCCCGGCGCGAACGCGTAGCCGTCGGTGACCGCGAGGGTGACCTTCGGATCGGCCCGGACGGCGGCCAGCAGCGGGTTGGGCGCGGCGAGGTGGAGCAGGATCTCGCCGTGTTCGACGTCCAGCAGGAAGTGGGTCGGGACCAGCACCGGGCCCTCGCCGGGGCCGCCGTTGGCGGCGAGCAGGCCGAAGTCGCGGCCCTCGGCGAGCCAGGCCCGCCACTCGGCCTCGTCGCCGCGGTCCCAGGATCTGATCAGCACGGGTGCGCCTCCCGTCAGCGGGGGTAGCCGCGCAGGTGCGCGGGGAGCGGGACGGTGGTGCCGGGGTGCGGCTCGGGGGTGCCGTGCACCGCGGTGACCGGGATCAGGCCGGACCAGTACGGCAGGTCGGCGTCCTCCGGGTCGTCGTCGGCGCCGTCCTCGCGGGTCTTGGCCGAGACCTCGTCCAGCTCCAGCCGGAGGACGGCGGTCGCGGCGAGCTCCTTGGCGTTGGCCGGACGGACCTCGGCGGAGCGCCCCGGTATCGCGTGGTCGACCAGGGCGGCGAGCGCGATGTCCAGCTCCTCGGGGTCGGTGACCTGGTGCGCGGTGCCGTGGGCGACCACCGAGCGGAAGTTCACCGAGTGGTTGAACGCGGACTTGGTCAGCACCAGCGCGTCGACCTGGGTGACGGTGACGCAGACCGGCATGCCCTGCTCGCCGGAGGCGTTGCGCATCGGGCGGCTGCCGGTGGAGCCGTGGACGTAGAGCCGGCCGCCGACCCGGGCGAAGATCGTCGGCAGCACCACGGGGGCGCCGTCGACCACGAAGCCGAGGTGGCAGATGTAGGCACTGTCGAGGATGGCGTGGATCGCCTCCTGCTCCCAGGTGGCCCGGTCCCGGTAGCGGGTGGGG
>NZ_JBIVVI010000085.1:0-13719 GCF_044757675.1 Kitasatospora sp. NPDC091257 | reverse complement strand
GGTACCGCCGGTGCCCGGTGACCTGACCCCCCAGGTCGCCCTCGGCTACACCTCGGCGGCCATCGACGGGCGCACCGCGTCCACCAACAACCAGTCCTCCTGGATCGGCGACGGCTGGGACTACAACCCAGGCTTCATCGAGCGCAGCTACACCGGTTGCGTGGGTGACAAGGGCTCGGGCAGCAACGCTCCCGACACAGGCGGTGACCTGTGCTGGAAGTCCGACAACGCCACGGTCTCGCTCAACGGCAGCAGCTCGACGCTGGTGCGCGACGACGCGAGCGGCACGTGGAAGCTGTCCAACGACGACGGCTCGCGCGTGGAGAAGCTCAACGGCAACGCCACGGACACCGCCAACGGCGACACCGACAACGAGTACTGGAAGGTCACCACGACCGACGGCACCCAGTACCTCTTCGGCAAGAACCGCCTGCCCGGATGGACGACGGGCAAGCCCGAGACCGGCTCGGCCCTGACCGTGCCCGTCTTCGGCAACCAGCCGGGCGAGCCCGGCTACGCCCCGGCGTTCAAGGACTCCTCGCGCGACCGCGCCTGGCGCTGGCAGCTGGACTACGTCGTCGACCCGCACGGCAACGCGATCGCGTACTTCTACGACCAGGAGAAGAACGCCTACGCCAAGAACATCGGCGCCAGCACCGGGACCTCCAAGGCCGACAGCGCCTACACCCGTGCCGCCACGCTGAACCGCATCGAGTACGGGCACCGCGCGGGCCGGGTCTACGATGCGTCGCCCGCCGGCAAGGTGACCTTCTCCACCAGCGACCGGTGTGTGGAGACCGCCTGCTCCTTCACTGCCAATGCCGCCAACTGGTACGACACCCCGGTCGACCAGTCCTGCGACAAGGGCCAGGACTGCCGCAACGGCGCCCCGACCTTCTGGTCCAAGAGGCGACTGACGGGCATCAGCACGCAAGCCCTGCAGAGCAACGGCAGCTACCGGGACATCGACGCCTGGAGCCTGGACCAGGACTTCCCCGCCACCGGCAGCAGCGGCGGCCGGGCCCTGTGGCTGAAGACCATCACCCGCACGGCCAAGGCTGGCTCCGCCCAGCTGACCCTCCAGCCGGTGACCTTCGGCCACGGGAACGACCCGCTTCCCAACCGGGTCGACTCCGCCGAGGGCCGTTCGCCGCTGTACCGCTTCCGGATCAACCGGATCACCTCCGAGACCGGCTCCAACACCGACATCAAGTACACCGACATCGACTGCGTCGCCGGCGCCCTGCCCGCCCCGGACAGCAACACCCGGCGCTGCTACCCGTCCTGGTGGACACCTGAGGGCGGGGCCGAACCGGTCCTCGACTGGTTCCACAAGTACCTCGTGGAGAAGGTCACCGAGCACGACATGGTGGCCGGCTCCGGGTCCCCCGACAAGGTCACCGCCTACGAGTACCTCGACGGGGCCGCCTGGCGGCGCGACAACTCCGAGTTCACCTCGGACAAGGAGCGCACCTGGAACGACTTCCGCGGCTACCAGCGAGTCCGCACCCGCGTCGGGGACTCCGATAAGAGCCTGACCGAGACCGTCTACTTCCGCGGCATGGACGGCGACACCCTCGCCAACGGCCAACCCCGCCCCGTCAGCCTCCTCCAGGGCGTCAAGGACAGCAACGAACTCGCCGGCTTCGCGCGCGAGAGCATCGTCTACGACCAGGACGGCGGCAAGCCGCTCACCAGCACGGTGAACGCCCCGTGGGTCCGCAGCACCGCCAGCCGCGCGGTGAAGGCCCTGCCCAGCAAGGACGGCAAGCCCACCACGACCCTGCCGCGCGAGCCCGGTCGACCCGAGGCCACGGCCCTGTCCCCGGTGACCGCCACGATGGTCCGCACCGAAAGCGTGACCACCAACGCGTTCCAGCCCGACGGCAGCACGGCCCGCACGCTCCGTGAGAGCCGCGCCTTCGACGGCTACGGCCAGACCACGACGGTCTCCGACGAGGGCGACACGAACGTCACCGGTGACGAGCAGTGCACCCGCACCACCTACGTCGCCCCGGACACCACCAACTGGCTGATCTCCTACCCCCAGGCCGTCCAGACCACCAGCACGCTCTGCTCGACGAACGCCACCCAGGCGACCGTCACGAGCGAAGCCAGGACGGCCTACGACGGCCGATCCCCCGGATCCCCGCCGGAACCGGGCAAGGGCTACGCCACCACGACGGAGGCCCTGGACCGCTACGACGGCACCACCCCGCACTACCTGACGGTCAGCACCACCGCGTACGACCAGTACGGGCGAGCCATCTCCGTCAAGGACGTCAACAACGCGGAAACGACGACGTCCTACACTCCGGCGAGTGGTTCCCAGGCCACGGTCGTCCAGTCCACCAACGCCAAGCAGTTCACGACCACCACCACCTACGACGGCCTGCGTGCCCTGCCGGTGAAGGTCACCGACGCCAATAACCGCACCACCTACGTCGACTACGACGTCATGGGCCGCACCACGGCCGTGTGGAACCCGGGCCGGGACAAGAGCGCCTCGCCCAACGCGACGTACACGTACACCATCGAGCCGGGCAAGCAGCCCGCCGTCACGACCAGAACCCTGCTGGAGAACGGCGACTACCGCACCGGCATCGCCCTCTACGACGGCCTGCTGCGCCCGCGCCAGGTCCAGGAGCAGGCGTACGGTGTCGATGGCGGCCGCAACCTCACCGACAGCTTCTACGACAGCCACGGCCGGATCTACCGCACCAACGCCGCCTACCACGCCACCGGCGTGCCGGAAGCGGCACTGTGGATCGGCCTGGACAACAAGGTCCCGTCCCAGACCGAGACCGAGTTCGACAGCCTCGACCGCCCCACCGCCAGCATCTTCAAGTCCCTGAACGTGGAGAAGTGGCGCACCACCACCCGCTACGGGGTCAACTGGGGCGCAACCACCCCACCCGAGGGCGGCACACCCACGCTCACCATCACCGACGCCCACGGCCGGACCTCCGAGGTGCGGCAGTACAAGACCGGCAGCCCGGACTACACCTCCGCTTCCGTCTACGAGACCCTCAAATACACCTACAACCCGGCCGGCAAGCTCACCAGGTTCACCGACGCCGCGGGCAACGCCTGGGCCTGGGAGTACGACCTGCTCGGCCGCCAGACCAAGGCGGTCGACCCGGACAGGGGCACCACCACCAGCACCTACAACCCTGACGGCACCTTGGCGACCGTCACCGACGCCCGCGGCAAGACGCTCGCGTACACCTACGACGTCCTCGGTCGGAAGACCGGGATGTTCGACGGTTCCACCACGGGCCCGAAGCTGGCCGAGTGGGCCTTCGACACCCTGCCCGGCAGCAACGGCATGGCCACGGGCAGCACCCGCTGGGAGAACGGCAAGGCGTACACCACCAGCATCACCGGATTCGACGGCGCGGCCCGGCCCACGGGCAGCACCGTCACCATTCCGGACAGCGAAGGAGCCCTCGCCGGCACCTACACCACCTCCCAGACCTACACCCCCAACACCGGCCTGGCAGACACCACGACCTACCCGGCCGGAGGCGGACTCCCCCAGGAGGGCGTCCATCGCAACTACAACCTGCTGGGACTGCCCACCACCGTCAGCGACGGCGGCAACCAGGTCTACTCCCAGGGCACCTCGTACAACCCGTACGGCCAGCTCACGCTCAGCACCATCGGCCGCTTCGGCTCCGGCGCCTACCAGAGCTTCACCTACGAGGACGCCACCAAGCGCCTCGCGCAGGTCCAGACCGACCGCGACAGGAGTCAGCCGCAGACCCTCAACGACAAGACCTACACCTACAACCCGATCGGGAACATCACGCGGGTCCGCGACGACCGCGACAACGCCGCCGTCACGGACACCCAGTGCTACACGTACGACTTCGCCCAGCGCCTGACCAACGCCTGGTCGGCGACCGACAACTGCGTGGCCCAGCCCACACCGGACAAGGGCCCCTACGTCGGCGGAGTCGACCCGTACTGGAGCAGCTACACCTACGACGCGGCGGGCAACCGCACCCAGGCGACCAACCGCAACTTCGGCGCCGCCCCCGGCCCGCTGATGGACACCACCAAGGTGACCTCCGTCGCCATCGCCGGTGACGGCCAGACCACCGCCGTCGCGATCTCCGACGGCCAGGTCTACCTCTCCCAGCAGCGCGCCAATGAAACCTGGCCCAACTTCGAGAACCTGCACAAGACCCAGGCAGGGCCTCTGCCCGCCCCCGTCGACTACGTCGCGGCGGCCTGGGCCGACAACACCCTGCAGATCATGGCCGTCGCCGGCGGCAGGATCTGGCACACCCTGCGCGGACCCGACGGCAGATGGGCAGGATGGGGCGACGTCACCGGCGTGGTCGGCTCCATCGCCAACCCCAGCCAGCTCTCCCTGTCCGCCACCGCCTCAGGGCTGGAGGTCCTCGCCCTCTCCGACGGCGCGCTCAAGCACACCCTGCGCAAGCCCGACGGCAACTGGTCGACCTGGGGCAACGTCTACGGCGAGACCGGCAGCCTCACCGGAGCCACCCGTGTCACCAGCGCGCCCACCGGCTCCGGCCTCGAGGTCATCGTGATCGCGGGCGGCAAGGTCTGGCACACCGTCCGCTTCGGCAACGCCACCTGGCAGAAGTGGGGCGACGTCTACGGCGCCACCGGCGCACTCGGCTCGCCCACCGGCATCACCGCCACCGCCACCAGCGCCGGCCTCGAAGTCGCCGCCATCGCCGGCGGAAACATCTGGCACACCGTCCGCAAACCCGACGCCACCTGGACGAGCTGGGGCAACGTCAGCCAGGTCGTCGGTCAGCTCAACCAGCCACTGTCCGCGGCAGTCGTCAGCTCCTCGGGCGACCTCAAACTCGTCACCGCCGCCGGAGGAACCCTCAACTACACCAAGCGGTCCTACTCCACCGGCAGCTGGAACCCCTGGGCCCAACTCACCCAGAGCCCCGAGACCCCGCTGACCGACCAGGTCCAGCGCACCTCCACCTACCCCGCCCCCGGAGGCACCCGACCCCACGCCCTCTCCCGTGTCGACATCACCGGCACCGGAGCCCGCACCGACACCTTCACCTACGACGAGGCCGGCAACACCGTCCGCCGCGTCACCGCCGACGGCGACCAAGCCCTCGAATGGGACACCGAGGGCCACCTCGCCAAGTCCACCACCGCGGGAAAAAGCACGACCTTCCTCTACGACGCCAACGGCACCCGCCTGCTGCGCCGTGAGCCCGACGCGGTGACCCTCTACCTGGACGGCCAGGAACTCAAGCTCGACAAGACCGCCAACAAGGTCACCGGCACCCGGTACATCACCGTCGCCAACTCCACCATCGTCAAGGCCTCCGACGGCACCCTCAACTACCTCATCAACGACCAGCAGGGAACCGCCCAACTCACCATCAACACCGACAACCTCGCGTACACCCGGGGCGACACCACCCCCTTCGGAACCCTCAGAGGCAAGAAGCCGGCCACCTGGCCCACCGAACGAGGCTTCGTCGGCGGCACCAACGACGCCACCACCGGCCTCACCCACCTCGGAGCGCGCGAGTACGACGCGGCCAACGGCCGCTTCATCTCCGTCGACCCCGTCCTCGACCTCACCGACCCGCAACAGATCAACGGCTACGCCTACAGCAACAACAACCCCGTCAACCTCACCGACCCGAGCGGACTGCGTCCCGAGGGAATCTGCGGTGGATTCGGCACTTGCTACGACAGCAAGGGCAACATCAACACCGAAACGTTCCAGCGCGAGGCCGACGGCACCTACACCGAGCTCTACTGGAACCACTGGAGCGGGAGCAAGGAACACCCCAATGTCGTGAGCCCGCACATGCACATCGTGTACCGCGGCGGATCGCTCAAGCAGAACATCCACGGGATGTTCGACTCGATCCAGTACATCCCCGGTGTGAGCGCCATTGGCGCTGTCGGCTCTGCCGTCATGGACGCCGCCGACGGCCACTACATGAGCGCGGCCCAGAACCTTGCGGGGGCCATCCCCGGCGAGCGCCTGTTCGCGATGGCCGGAAAGGCCGGGAAAGCCGCCATGGCGGCGGACAAGGCCGAAAACGTAGCCGACCAGGTGTCCGACGCCCTGTCGGCCCTCTCGTGTAATGGCTCAGGCGCCACACACAGCTTCCCGCCCGGCACGCGTGTCCTCCTGGCCGACGGCACGACCCAGGCGATCGAATCCCTCCAACTCGGGGACCAGGTCCAGGCGACGGACCCGACAACAGGAGAAACCGAGTCCAAGTCGGTCATCCGCACCATCCGGACGCCGGACGATGAACACTTCGTCGACCTGCAGCTGCAGGTCGACGAAGCCAACGGCGAACCCGCAACGGCAGAGACCCTCACCAGCACCCAGCACCACCCGTTCTGGGACGAGACCACCCGCCAGTGGACCAACGCCGCCGAACTCGTTCCCGGCCACACGGTCCGCACCATCGACGGTCGCACTCCCACCGTCCTGGCAGTAAGGAACTACGACACCGCCCCCCAGGTCGCCTACGACCTCACCATCGCCGACCTCCACACGTACTATGTGCTCGCTGGCGCCACCCCGGTCCTCGTGCACAATGTAGATCCCCCATGTGATGGGCATGGCCTGGAATGGGCAGCATCCGCGGCCCAAGAATTCAAATTTCCGGGTGGCACAAATGGATCGCTATGGCTTGATACAGCAGATGCGCCAATTGATCTTAGCTCGGGACAAGATAACCTCGTCCGCGGCTTTGTGCTGCCCCATGGGGCCCTCAATCAGAACAAGAATCACGTTGAAACTCAGGCTGCATTTCTCATGAAGGAGTATTCGGCCACCAGGGGGACGCTTTTCATAGACAACTGGCCCGTTTGTCCAGTCTGCAAGCAGACTCTTCCTGTCATGATTCCGAAGAACTCCGAACTGACGGTCGTATACCGCCTTCCCAGCGGCCCAATTAAGAGGCCAAAGTTCCCGTGATGGATTAGTGTCTCGGGGTTCAATCTAATTTTATCGAACCCCGAGGCGCTATTGACATGGAGGGCGGTCGATTCATTAATGGCCGTAATCACGTTGGGCGCCTTCGCATACACTGGCCGCGGCCGATGCGACTCCCTTGCGCAGCGAGGTCACTCACGGGCGCGTCCTGTGGCACAATGCCGATGTGATCAACCCTAGAAGCCTAGACCTCACTCGATTCCTGACCGACTGGTACGGGCCGCGCGATGTTCCCGCGGCGACGCTTCCTGCCGCGGCGGCCTGGCTCCCAGCTCCGCTGAAGGCGTGGTTCACGCTGGAAATGCAGTGGAGTATTCCACTTGTAATTTCACAGAAGATGATTCCATGTGACGCAATCGAGCCGCGCGATGGGATGGCCATTTTTATGACAGATTCTTCTGGGGATTGGCGCTGGGCATTTGACGTCAGCACCCCGAATGTGGTGTATGAATCCGCTCTGCATCGGGCCTGGGAAATGGCATCCGAGGAGCTGTCGGATCTCCTGCTTCATAACGCCATTGGTGAATCTGTCATGAATTCCAGAGCTTCACGATTGTGCTCCCACGTACCAGCTAACCTTTTGCCAGAAATTCTGGCACCGATGGATGAGGTCGGGTTTCTTGAATGGCGATGGCCTGCGCCAGGTTGTCGAACCTATATGGGCGACTCACTTGTTGCCCAGGTAGGCCCATCGATTTCCCGCACCGCCCCTTGGGGCCCAATTGATCAATACTTTGAGGTACAGGTCGGAACCAGCAAGATAGATGGGGTTTCATATCTAGACGGCCTGGGCATTGAATGGATTTAGGTGCAACGGGTGCGGTTACTGTTAATGGCGGCAGGTTGTGACAATAAAAGAAATCTTGAAGGTGGTTGAGGCTCCCAAGATTTAGAGGAGCTAACAGAACGGCTTCGTCCCCATGTCTGGTTGTCCATCGGCTCGTTGAGTAGGCCGTGGGGAAGAGAGCGCCGTGGTTGGTGTCGGATGACCTGTGGGATCGGATCGAGCCGCTGCTGCCGGTGCGGCAGCAGCGGCTTCGCAGGATCGGCCGTCCGCCGTTGGACGACCGGGGCTGCCTGCAGGGGATCCTGTTCGTGCTGCACACGGGCATCCAGTGGGAGTGGCTGCCGCAGGAGCTCGGCTTCGGCTCGGGCATGACCTGCTGGCGCCGGCTGCGGGACTGGCACGAGGCCGGCGTGTGGGACCGGCTGCACCAGGTGCTGCTGACCGAATTGCACCGTGCCGGCGAGCTGGACTGGTCGCGGGCGGTGATTGACGGCTCGCACCACCAGGCCCGTCGCGGCGGCCCAAAACAGGACCGAGCCCGGTCGACCGCGTTCGACCGGGCTCGAAGCACCACGTGATCACGGACGGCCGGGGCACGCCACTGGCCATCACCCTGGCCGGCGGCAAACGCCACGACGTCACCCAGCTCCTGCCGCTGCTGGACGCCGTCCCGCCGATCCGGGGCCTGCGTGGACGCCCTCGCCGCAAGCCCCGGCGCCTGTACGCCGACCGCGGCTACGACTTCGACAAGTACCGCCGCCTGCTGTGGAAGCGCGGCATCAAACCGCTGATCGCCCGACGCGGCGTGGCCCACGGTTCCGGGCTGGGCAAGGTTCGGTGGGTCGTTGAGCGCGCGTTCGCCTGGCTGCACCAGTTCAAGCGGCTCCGCACCCGCTACGAGCGACGCGCCGACCTCCACCAGGGCCTGCTCGAACTCGCCTGCAGCATCATCTGCCTACGACGGCTCCGGACGGCATTCTGAAACGATCAGTAAGTGGCTACCCCTGGCGGCCACCTGGAGCCCGAAGGCACCGCGCTGGCCGGCGTGGCCGTACGTAAGCTGACCGACGAGACCGGTATCAGCGCCGAGGGGGATCGCCGCTGGCTGTCCCTTCCGCATGATGTGCACACCATCCTGGAGAACATCGCGAAGTGGGCCTGTCCCGCCGCGGCGCTATGATCTGCAAGGGCGGCCAATGCCGGTTCCCGGTCGCCGCGCTGATCATCGCCGAGCGGGCCGGCGGAATGCTCGATGCCGTTCGGTCGGCCGGTACCAGGACCGGCACGTGGGCAGGCCCGCCTGCCCCCTCATGGTCCGGGCCGCCGCCGCGGGCTTCGGGGGCGACCTCACCCGGCGCGTCGCGTGGTAGTCGGCCAGGTGCTGCTCAGAGGCGTCGAGCAGTGCAAGCGGCCGAATGTCGAGAGGCATCCGGGCTCCGTGTCCGCAGCGGTTCTGTTGGCGACGCGCCGTATCAAGGTGGCGATCATGCCGCCCTGTGGCTTGCGCGCTAGACGGCGGCCGGAGGACCGCCGGAAGGCCGCTTGACGATGTACGTACGTCAACCTATTTCCGCTGGCGGTGAATTCCCGGCATATCCAGGCAGAAGCGAATCGGAAGATTGTCTTCGGGATTCCTCCCCGCCGTCCGCCAGGGCGCCTTTGCCCGCTTCATCCCGTCGGCCCGTCGGCAAGGGCTGGTCGATCCCGGTGGCGAATGCCACTCTCTTCCGTTGTTGGCGGTACGGGGCCGCGAGGGCCGGTAATTGGGCTCGGCGCAGGCCGATGATTCCGTATCGCCAGGTCGCAACGATCCGTCAGTTGAACGGGACAGGGAGAGCGGTACTTCCATGAATCTTCGGAGCAAGCGAATTGCCGCGGTGACACTCGCCGCCGCGACCGTGGTCGGCGGAGGCGTCGTCGCCGCTTCGCCCGCCAGCGCCATCGGCCCCGTGCAGTGCCCCGGCGGCGAGCAGAAGGCCTACGGCATCGAGCTGTGGATGTCGGGCTGGCAGCTCTGCTACGCGGGCAGCGTGGGGGCGATCTACCCCAACGTCGACGGCGTGAACCTGGTTACCTCGCAGTGGAACAACGGCATCATCACGGCGAACGGCACGAACTACAACCTCTACGCCGGCGGGAGCCTCAGCTTCACGAGCGCGCACGTCTCCGAAGTGCAGATCGTGTGATTCCGCCGGCGGCGGGCGTCCTCCGGATGCCCGCCGCCCGCTGTTCTCCGCTTTTCTCCGGGGAGGAGAAGAATTCCGATGCCGATGCTACCGCGGGGACGTACCCCGCTCGCGCTCACCGTTCTGGCCGTGGCCGTGAGTTCCCTTTCCACCTGTTCCGGCGGGGGCCAGGCGAATTCCAGCCCGCCGCCGACGGGCCGGGTGCCGGTCATCGACCGGCCCGAGCAGATCACCCTTCCGCTCGACGGCTACAAGCCGACCGCCGAGCAGGCCGTGACGATCAGCCGGGCCTCGCACCTCGTCACGGCCCGCTGCATGAGGGACTTCGGCCTCCAGGCCCCGTAGGAGGCCTACGACGCCTTCACCCAGGCGGCGACGGCGGCCAGGGAACGGACCCAGCTCTACGGGTACTTCGCCCCGGCGAAGGCGGCCGAGAAGGGGTACGACCGGAACCAGGTCATCCCCGATTCCACCCTCTTCCCGGACGTCGCCTCGGTGCTCTACGGAGCGGACCCCTCGGGGAAGCCGGTCACGAGTTTCAACGGCAGGCCGGTGCCGAAGGGAGGCTGCCGGCAGGCCGGCGCGGACGCGCTCGGCGGGCCGCCGCCTGTGCCGGGCACCGCGCAGGGCCTGCCCGACAAGGGCCCCCGGATCCCCCTCACCGACCCGCGCCTGACCGCCGCGTACGCGGAGTGGAGCGCGTGCATGAAGGAGAAGGGCTACAGCTACGCCAACCCGGCGGACGCCTACAGCGACCGCAAGTGGGGCGCGGCGGGCACCACCCCCCTGGCCGCGACGCCGCCCCCGCGCAGCCCGGACGAGGTGTCGACGGCCGAGGCCGACATCGCCTGCAAGATCTCCCTGAACACGGTCGGCCGGCTCGTCGCGGTGGAGACCGCCTACGACAACCAGTACATCGCGAGGAACGCCGACGCCCTGCGGAGCTTCGCTCAGCAGCTGAGCGCGCGGACGCAGCGGGCGCAGGCCGTCATCTCGCAGGACGGCGCCGCCGGTTAGGGAACCTCCTCGAAGGCCGGATCCGGAACGGGACCGGGGCCGGGACGCGCGGCGCCGGGCGGGGCGGGGTGATGGGCGACGTCACCGGCCTCGTCCTCGCCGCCGGAGGGCTGGACACCGCTTGGCGCAGGAAGTCGGCCGGTCCGACTTCCTGCGCCAAGGGCCCGCCACGTGGGTTACGCGTTGCCGCCCCGGCCGCGCAGGAGGTCCGCGATGCGCGCGTCGACCTGCTCGCGGTCGTAGCCCCGCCACCTGATGGGGAACGCCGGCGGGGGCGGCGGTGAGACGGCTCCGGACAGGGCGCTGAGGTAGTGGTCGACCTGCTCGCGGTCGTAGCCGCGCCGGACCAGGTCGAAGCCGCGGAACTCCGGTGATGTGGACACCTCGCGGGTCCTCCAATCTCTGACGACTCTCTGACGGCCGCTCGCCCGGGCCACGGGGATCGAGGCCGGTCCGCAGGGCTCGCCGGCCGGGGTGGCGGGTGAAAGGCGTCAGGCTTCTTGATCTTGTCATATGGATCGCGTCAGGAGCTGCGGGACGGGGAATTTCCGGTGCCTACCATCCAACTTCCCCGAGAAGAAAGATGGTTCCGACCTTGCGCCTCCTCTCCCGCCTGAAACGCGCCCTGGCCTGCGGGGTCGCCGCCGTCGCCGTGGTCTCCGGCCTGACCGCGCAGGCCCAGGCCGCGCCCGCCGCGCCCGCTGCGGCGGCCCCGGTGGACAAGACCTGCGGAACCCCGGCCACGCCGGGCGGCGGCAACTGCATGACCGCGTTGATCAACTCCGCCTTCGACATGATCAGGCTCATGCACAACGCCGCCAATCTCAACAAGCTGGACAACGCGGAGTTCACCCAGAGCACCGCGACGAAGTTGAGTGCGAAGTTCCCGGGGTTCAACGTCATGGTGTTCAAGACCGTGGGCACCGACCTGTACGACACCGAGTGGTTCAAGAACGAGTACAAGGCCGACATGAAGGGGGTGCTGATCGACACCACCTACAAGCTCAACCACTTCCTGGACAAGGAGAAGAAGGAACCGTCCGGCTACGACGTGTTCCGGATCTGGGTCTTCCAGGGAGACTCGACCTTCCGCAACCGGGGCGACGGCGGCTACCTGAACTGGGCGTTCACCGGCAACGACGGTGACACCGTCAAGAAGGAGCCGTGGACCTGCCGGATAGGCACCGCGCGGCCCTACAAGTGCGACGGCGACGTGCGCACCATCCACTTCCCCGCCCGGTCCGGCTACGGCACCAGGACCGGCAGCCTGACCCCCGACTCCAGCGGCCCCGGCTACCACGCCTGCCTGGACGTCAGCGGCAACGGCACCGCGAACGGCACCCCCGTGCAGATGTGGGAGTGCAACAGCGGCGACGCCCAGAAGTGGACCTACAACGGTTACAAGCTCCAGGCGGCCAACGGCAAGTGCCTCGACCTGGAGGCCAACAAGACCGCGAACGGGACCAAGCTCCAGGTCTGGGACTGCCTGGAGATCCCCGGCCAACGCTGGAACATGTCGCCCAGCGGCGGTTTCCGGCACATGACGGACCAGGACGACCGGTCCAAGGACGTCTGCATCGACGACTTCAGCGGCCGGACCGCCAACGGCAGCACGGTGGCGGCCTGGGCCTGCGGCTCCGAGGACCGGCGGGACGCGCCCAACCAGAACTGGGCCTGGGGCGGCACCCCGCCGACCACCAACCCGCCCACGCCCGGCGGCGGCACCGGCAACGGCGCCGACGTGTACCTGAAGCTCGACAACGGCCTGGGCGCCGTCCCGCTCAGCGGCTCCGCCGGCGCGTCGGTCGTCCCCGGGATCCGGGGTGGCAGCGAATCCCAGTGGAAGCTCACCCCGGTGGGCGGCGGTCGCTACCGGATCACCAGCTCCTACGGCCTGGAACTCACCGAGAACAGCAACTACATGGCCGAACTCCAGCCATGGAGCAACTCCTCCAAGCAGAAGTGGGAGCTCGTCGGAGTCGGCAACGGCAAGTACCGGATCCGGATCTCCGACGACGACTGCCTCGCCCACGACGCCGACTTCAAGCAGCTCGGCGTGTGGACGTGCAAGCAGGGCTGGCAGCAGGAGTGGGTCCTGGAGTCCACGTCCGGCGGCGTGATCACCCCGGCCGAACCGGGCACGCCGACCGGCCCGAAGGACCCGAAGGACCCGAAGGACCCGACGAGCGGAGGCGGTTCCAGCATCCCGATCGAGCGGCCGCTGTTCCTGAAGCTCTCCAACGGGTTGGGCGCCTCGGCACCCACCGAGACCGCGAGCTGGGGCTCGCCCATCGTGGGCGGGATCCTGGGGTACAAGGGGTCCCGCTGGACCATCAAGCCGCTGGGCGGGGACCGCTACCGGATCGTCAACGACCTCGGGTTCAACCTCACCGAGAACCCCGAGACCTATGTCGCCGAGCAGCAGGCCTGGGGCAACACCTCCAACCAGAAGTGGGAGTTCGTCAGCCTCGGCAACGGCAAGTACCGGATCCAGATCGGCGACGACGACTGCCTCACCCACGACTCCGACTTCAAGCAGCTCGGGGTATGGAGCTGTGAAGGCGGTTGGAAGCAGGAGTGGTCCTTCCAGCTTCTCTGAACGGCAGTCCGGTAACGACTCGTACTGACCGGCTGGTTGCGGTGGTCCCGGCCCGGCCGGGACCACCGCAAACCGGGGGGGGGGGCCCCCCGTGGGTGCGCCCCCCCCCCCCCCGCGGGGGGGGTAGGGCGGTCGGGGGGGTGGGGGAGAGTGT